>JAYUFH010000061.1:0-2719 GCA_043738765.1 Pseudomonadota bacterium
ACGCGCGATGGTCTGCGGAGGGTGATGGGCGCTTCACCTATAACGTGGTCTGATCGTGGCTTGCATGCTTACAGTAAGTGTCATTCGGTACATACCCTAATTTAACACCGTGGTCAGTTCCGAAACAGCGTCTAACGAGTATGGATAGCGAAAGTACTGGAAACGCAGGAGTTGTTTCCAGTGCATCGCCCACCAGCGCGCTACCTGGCGCCACCTCTGGTGGGCGATGCCCACCCTACGCCGGCGGCAGGGTCATTCCGTCAACCCGACCCCCGTTGGAAAAGGGGACGGTGGGATGCGCTGGGGCTATTTCTGTGTTTCATTAATAGCAGAGTACTGCACTAGTACTGGACCAGTACCCGGTATTGCAGGGTCGTCTGGCCGTTGGGCGGAACCGTCAGCGACCATAGCGCCGTGCCGGCGGCCTCCTTCTTGTGCGGGTGGCTCTCGCTGAGCATCCGCCAGTCACCGGGTACCGGCTCTTTCACGCTAACGGTGACCGCTTCGGACTTGGCGTTCCTCAGCACAATCTCGTAGGCACTCTCAAACGCGTAGTGGTATTGATTGGAATTCTTACGGATCCTGAACTCCGTCTGCTTTTTATCGGCGGTCACGTCGAAGGCATCGCCCAGTTTAAGACGGACGCGTTCGTTTTTCGGGGTATGATCGATGCGGTCTTCACCCACGAACTGCGCACGCGACTGCTGGTCGCGCTTGTAGACGCGCACGACGCCCTTCGGCAGTGGAATACCCAGCCCGTCGGATTCACGATTCTTGAATTCGACGTACACACCGATCTTCATTTTTTGTCCCAGATCGCCGTAGCTCGAGCGGAAGTAATAGTCATCGCCCTGTAATACGAGTTCCTTCACCACCGGAATGTCCGTCCCCGACAACAACGAAACCTGCTTGGTCTGGTTGTCGGCGATGGTGGTCGGGCGCCCCAAGGTATACAGGTGATATTCGAACAGGGCCTGCTCCTGCATCGGAGACTCCGCAACACGAAGCTGATCGGTCTTGGCCAAGGCACCGACCGCCCTATTCATCTCCTGCCTGGCCCGGTTCACATCACCGGCGACGAGTTGCAGCGTGGCCTTGGGGTACGAAGTGCCGCTGCGGTTGCTCAGGGTCACCCAGCCGTTCAGGCTCAGGCGAGTGTCATCGGCATTGAGTTCAGCGACGTAGTCCGCCTGCCACGACAGGCCACCGGTGAGATAACTTAATTCCACCCGATCGCGTCCGGCACGGTGGACGTCGAGCTGGGTCACCAGGGTGGGCCTGTCCCGCAGGTTATCGGGCACCGCGTCGAACACGATCCGCCCGGGGACGCCGGTTTCGATTTTGTCACCGATGCGCAGCACTACCCCTTGCGTGGCGGCCAGGACATCCGCCTGCACCAGGCTTTCGGCGCCGGTTTGCGCATTGGTCTTGATGATGCCGACCCGTTTGCCAACGTATTTCTCCAGAAGTTTCGCCGGGGTCAGCAGATCAAAATCGAAGTTTTGCTCGAGCACGCTGAAATCATCCGGTCTGCCGAGGGAGCGCAGCAACGCCGTTTCCGGCCGCATCTGACCACTGACCTCCCGCAGGGCGAGTGCCTGTTCGCCCCGCACGAGATCGATGTCCCGCACATCTTTGACCAGGGCCAGGTCCTGGTTGTAGATGGTGACCGCCACGGATTTCTGATCCTTCAGCGTACTCTGTGTTTCGGCCAGGGCCGCCGCCACGGGGCACAGAATCAGGACAATCAGAGCGGATAGGGTGCGGCGAGCAGGTTGGATAGGCATATCGAAGACTCCAGTGTTGTGGTTGTGGTGACTGTTAACGCACGCCACTGGAAATCGGGTTAAACCACCGGATGAAACGTCTCACCCGCTGCCGCAAAGAAAAACCCCGGAGGAGCATGTCCTGCCGGGGTTTCGTTGACAGAGTAGGAATTAAGTGGATTCTAGAACGGGATATCGTCGTCGAAATCGCCCATGCCACCACCGCCTCCACCACTCGGGGCGCCTGCGGGGGCACCCGCGGGCGGGCGGGCGGCGGCGGGGCGGGATTCCTGGCTGCCCGCCGACTGGTCAAAATCGCCATGGTCCGCCGGGGCACCGCGGCCCTCGCGCGAGCCGAGCATCTGCATTTCGTTGGCGACGATCTCCGTGGTGTAGCGGTCTTTGCCTTCCTTGTCCTGCCACTTGCGGGTCTGCAGGCGGCCTTCCACGTAGATCTGGGCGCCCTTCTTCAGGTATTCACCGGCGATCTCCGCCAGGCGGCCGAAGAACACCACGCGGTGCCATTCGGTTTTTTCCTGCTTCTCGCCGGAGACTTTGTCTTTCCAGGATTCGGAAGTGGCGATGGTGATGTTGGCCACGGCACCGCCGTTGGGGGAGTAACGGATTTCGGGATCTTTGCCGAGGTTGCCGACCAGTATGACTTTGTTAACGCCGCGCGCCATGATTATTCTCCTACGGTGGATCCACAGAGTACTGAAGGTCGAGATTCTTTGCCGATTCTCTGTGGAGATTAAGGTGGCCTTAATTTATAGGCCATGGGAGCCGTTATCTTATCCGGAACCCCGGCCGAGTCAACGCGGAAAATGCACTTTACCTGCTGTAAGCCGTCTCGCCCCGCCGGGTTAGAGGATAGAGAGGAAATAAAATCAACCATTTATGTTGAACGGGTGCCAGTGCCGGCACAACCAGCGACGGGAACGGAAACGAAGGTC
>JAYUFH010000062.1:0-7158 GCA_043738765.1 Pseudomonadota bacterium
GAACACAGCCCCCAGCCAGGTGGTGGTGGTGTGGCAGCTGTCGCACTGGGCGGTGGTCGCAATGTGGTTGCTCGGTTTACCGCTGGCGGTGACACCGTGGCAGGTCTTGCAGGTGCCGGCCTTGACATTGGTGTGATCGAATCGGGCAGCCTGCCAGGTGGTGGTGGATGTATGGCAGGTGTCGCACTGGGCGGTGGTCACGATGTGGTTCGTTGGCTTGCCGGTAGCGGTGACGCCGTGGCAGGTGCTGCAGGTGCCGGGTTTGACATCCGTATGCAGGAAGCGGGCACCGGTCCAGGTTGTGGCAGACGTATGACAAGTCTCGCAGGGCTGGTTAGTGGGCACATGCGTCGCGGGTTTGGCCGACGCGGCGATGTGGCTGCCAGCGCTGTGGCAGGTGGCGCACTTGGTGGGTGTTCCCTTGAAGACGCCCTGCACATGACAATCTTCGCACTTGAGTCGTGAGTGCATACCATCGAGGGGGAATCCGGTCTTGAGATGATCGAATTTCGCATGTTGCTTGCTCGTCGCCCCCGTGGCCGATATCGGCGCGGCTATCAGTGAAAAGCCGAGCACTAGCATGCTGCCGAGGAGGGTGAGATAAAGGGAGTTGCGGACATGTTTTGCGATGATGGTCTTCATGGCTACGCCTTTTCATCCAGGTCTAGGTGGTGTGACTGATCGACGACGCTCTGCTACTTCCTATTACAATTCTAATTACAATTAACTACAAATCGAGTTGCCATTCACAGTCCGCTGCCGAACTTGATGTCCTTGAATGACGATGTCACGTGGCAGCGTTCACACAGCCGCCCGAAGCTGCCATTGTGCACGTCGTCGCCATCGTGACAGCTACCGCAGCTTCCCGCCAGACGGACCTTACCGCTCACCGGTCGCTTGTGGCAGGCCTCGCAGGCCAGGCCCACGTGACCGCCGTCGAGCTTGAAGGTGCTGCGTTGGTTGTGATCGAAAACCCACGCCTTCCAGTTACTGGCGTTGTGACACAAACCGCAGTCCGGGCCGAGGGTGCGCTTGTGCTTGTCCTCTTTGGCGTGACAGGCGCTGCACGTGGGATCGGCATCCCGGAAGGTGGCAGTCAGGTGGCATTTTTTGCACTCTACCTTGGCATGTTTGCCCAGCAATGGGAAACGGCTCTGGCCGTGGTCGAAAAGCGCTTTTTTCCAGCTGCTTTCATTATGACAGCTTTCGCACTTCTTGCCTTCCTGCCCCTTGTGCTTATCGTCCTTCGTATGACAAGCGTAACAAGACGTTTGAGCCTTGTCGCGATACAGTACGCCGGTGTGGCAGCTCGTGCACTTGGCCTGACTATGCTTACCACGCAGGACATAGTGCGTGTCGCGATTATGATCGAACTTAATGATTTTCCAGTCTTTTTCAATATGGCATGACTGACATTTATCGCCAAAACGGGTTTTGTGGGTGTCGTCTTTTTTATGGCAACTGAGGCAGGCAGTCGGCAGTTTTTCGGTATATAAAAAGCCAGTGTGGCAGGCAGTGCACTTCGTCAGGATGTGCTTGCCGTTGAGCGGATATTTAGTATCACGGGTATGGTCGAAGATCAGCGTCTTCCAACTCTTGTCTGTGTGACAGGACGCACACTTGTCGCCGAAACGCGTTTTGTGCTTGTCGTCTTTTTTATGACAAGCGATACACGTCGTGGGGGTGTTTTTGAAGGAGGGGTCCTTGTGGCAGGCCTTGCACGCCACATCCCGATGTCCACCGGTCAGGGCAAACTTGGTCTTGCTGTGATCGAAGCGCACCTCCTTCCAATTGCGCTCCACGTGGCAGTTTTCGCAGAGGTTGCCGAGACCGCCTTTGTGTTTGTCGTCTTTCTTGTGGCAGGCGACACAGTCCGACTTGGCGTCACGAAACTTGGTTTTCGGCTTGTGGCAGTCGCGACATCCGACTTTGGGTGAGTTGTGTCCACCTTTTAAGGTGAAGTTCGTCATGCTGTGGTCGAATTTTTTCTCATCCAAGGAAAGGATGTTCGCATTGCGTCCCTTGTGATCCGTGTGACACTCGCGGCACTCCTTGCCTTTTTCAAGGCGCCCATGGTAACCGTGACCCAGCCGCACGTCCTTGGCGATTTCCTTGTGACAGTCCAGGCACAGCGTGGTCTGTCCGGCCTTGTCGAAACGCATATGGCAATTCTTGCAGGTGTCTTCCAGGTCGGCGTGGCCTTCGATCACCTTGCCCGGCATAAGCGCGCTTTCCACCGAGTCGGCACGCGCTTGTGCAACGCTGAGCAGCGCAACCAAGCAGCCACACAAGGCTATCCATACGATCCTTATCACACGCGTTCCTAGATGGCGTTAGTACATGTGCACCGCAATAACGTGGAAGATCGCGCTGAATACCAACATGTAGACGAAGGGTACATGCAACACATGCCAGAGGGAGAACAGTTTTTCGTAGGTGGTGAATTGTGCAGTGTTCTGAATGGCATCCAGATAGGACTGCGTCATGTCTTTGCTATAGCGCAACCGTTCGTTCAATTTGGCGGAACTCCAGTGCCGCTGCTTAGCCGCCTTTTTCAGGTGCTTGGCCAGTATGCGGCCGGTGCGCCAATGTACCAGCCGGGCACGCAGACCCAAGGTGACGAAGTGAATGGCTTCCTCCAGCGGGTTGCGCAATGGCGCAAGCGCCCCGGTTTCGAACTCCTTCAGTAACTTTTCGGCCTCCGGGGCGAAATGAAATTTGGACTTGATGTCGCCGGAGTTAATCCCAAGGGCGGCCTGCCGTTCCTGCAGCGACGCCCGCCGCCCGTACAGGCCGTTATGAATCTTGGTGTAGAAGAATCGCCCGACGATACCGCTACCGGCGACCACCAGCATGCACACAAGTGCCACGCCGGCATTGAGCGAGCCGATGTGAAACTGGGAATGCAGCAGGATAAGTGTGGGGCCGGTAATGCCTATGATCATGTGCGCGCGAAACCAGTGCTTACCGGCGCCCCAGGACTTCATGAAGTCGACGTGTTTGCGCAAAGGATAGAGCAGCAACGTCAGCATCAGAATGCCGCCGGCCAGGCCAAGGTCATAGCCGAAATCCGAACCGGGGGAATACCACTTTTGTTTGCTGATGGCCCAGGCGCCGATGACCAGCAGGGCGGTCATCGGCAGCATCAGGCGTCGTCGCTCTATGTGAGGCTTGCGTTTAGGCTGGACGGCTTGGGAGGTCGCCGCATTGGCTCTGACCGCAGTGTTAAGGGCTTCGGTCATCTTAGTGATCGCTCGCACATAGGTGAGGCGGAGAGCGGCGTTTCCGCTCCTTAGAAATTGATGGTGTGATGGCTTCTTGGCGCATGGATAGCAATTTTTAGCAGTTGACTCGTCTGTTTACTAGCATTGATGCTACTCGTAGCCAGGTTAGATTTCACCCGTCAAAGTCCGCTTGCTTCCAGCCCGGATTATAGTTGATTTTTTGTGGCAACATTGTGTCAAGCGGGCTAAGCAGTACCTCCTGGCGGATGAACGGGGAAGCTTTGACGCCACTAATTTCCCAGCTTTATCGGGGGAATACCCATTCGTGGGATACGCCTAAATCCCGGTGACCATCCCGGTGACCTAAAAGACTGGTGCGTCCGCCTACTTTTGGTGCGGGTGGTCGGAATTGTGGCAGCTGCGCAGCACAGTACTGGCACGCTTGCTTTCTTTAGTGGGGGAGTACTTATGAGGGGCTCCCCCAACAAATGATGTTGCGACGTTAAGACAGGCTCTGGATCAAGGGCCACAAGGTCTTATCCCACACCTCGGGTGTGATGGGCCCGATTTGTTTGTAGCGAATAATGCCCTGCTTATCCACGATAAAACTTTCGGGTACGCCATACACCCCCCAGTCGATACCGGTGCGGCCACTGGCATCCACCAGCACGGTATTGTAGGGGTTGCCCTGGCCGCGTAGGACGTTCAGGGCATCGACACGGGTATCTTTATAGTTGAGTCCGATGATCGTGACTTGTTTGCGTCCGGCGAGATCGACCAGTACGGGATGCTCTTCTCTGCACGCGACACACCAGGATGCCCAGACGTTGATCATTACCACATGATCGCGCAGGTCCGCATTGGTCAGTATTTTGTCCGGGTTATCGAGGGTGGGCAGGCTGAAGGCCGGCAGCGGTTTATTGACCAGGGGCGACGGTATTCTGCGTGGATCGAGCCGCAGGCCGTAATACAACAGGTACCCCAGTAACGCAAAGATACCAATGGGAATAAGAAATTTTTTCATAGGTTAGAGGTATTCGTTTCACGCTTGGCGCCCAGGGGCCGGGGTGGCGGAAGGGGGGTAGCGTTCTCGGGGGCCGCCACCGGTCGTTTCAGGCTCTTGGCCACCTCGGGCGGCATGTAATTTTCGTCGTGCTTGGCCAGCACCTGGTCGGCGATGAAGTGCTGGTCTTTGCCGAAACGGCCTTGCGCCACCACGCCCTGGCCCTCCTTGAACAGGTCCGGCAGGATGCCCTCGTAGTGAATGGACATGCTTTTCTGCAGATCAGTAACAGTGAAGTCCACTTTCAAGCCGTCGGCGCTTTTCTTCACACTGCCTTTTTCCACCAACCCGCCCACGCGGAAGGTGCCATGGGTCGGGGCCTTGCCCTCCAGTATCTCGCTTGGGCTGAAGAAGAAGACCAGGTTATTACGAAAGGCGTTGAGTACCAACAGGCCGGAAACGGTGAATATGGAAACTCCGGCAACAATCAGGATCAGTTTTTTGTATCGCGGTTTCATTTCGCACCTGCCTCGTCAAGACGGGAATAGTCCCGCAGCATTTTCAATGTCATCTTGTGTTTGCGCAGCGCGCTCGCCAGGTTGCCGATCAGCACCAGGGCCGCGCAACCGTAGGAGCTCCAGACATAGAATCCATAGCCGCCCATGGCAAAAAATTCCGACCAGTTCATGCATTGCCTCCGGCAATTTCGCTCACCCAGGCGGTGTGGCGCTCGCGCTGCAGGATCTCGGCGCGCATACGCATCAGGGCCACGGTGAAATAGAAAAGGGTGAAGGCCAACGCCATGATGAGCAGTGGATAAAGCATGCTCGGGTAGATGGCCGGCGCGCCGATTTTGTTGATCGAACTTATAGACGCCGGTTGATGCAAAGTGTTCCACCATTGCACGGAAAAATGTATCACTGGGATGTTGAGTACCCCCACCAGGGCCAGCAGGGCGCCGGCGCGGGACGATCGCCGCGGATCGTCGATGGCGGCCTGCAGGGCCATAAAGCCTATATAAAGGAAGAACAACAGCAGTTCCGAGGTGAGGCGCGCGTCCCAGGCCCACCAGGTGCCCCACATGGGTTTGCCCCAGAGGGAGCCGGTCACCAGGGCGAGAAAGGTGAAGGAGGCGCCGATGGGCGCACTCACCGTGGCCAGCATATCCGCCAGTTTAATATTCCAGATCAGGCCGACAGCGCCGGACCCCGCCAGCATCATATAGACAAACATGGACATCCAGGCGGCCGGGACATGGATAAACATGATGCGATAGCTCTCCCCCTGCTGATAGTCCGCCGGGGCGATAAACAGGCCGGAATAGAGGCCAATGCCCAACAGGATGGCGGTAATCAACCCGAGCCAGGGAATCAGGGTCCCGGCCAGGCGGTAGAAATTGCGTGGCGCGGCGTATTTATAGTTGATTATGTTCATGGGAGTTCAGTCGAGAGAGATGCGCAGGGCGGCGGCGGTCGCGAAGGGGACGAAACCCAGTGCCATGATCAAAAAGGCTCCTAATAGTGACAGGTACGCCTCCGGGTTCTGCCCGGCGGCGCTGGCGGCGACTGCGCCGGCGCCAAAAATCAGGATCGGAGTATACAACGGCAACACCAGCAAGGACACCAGCACGCCGCCGCCGCGCAGGCCGAGCGTCAGGGCCGCGCCGACACTGCCCAGCAGGCTCAGCACCGGTGTACCCAGCAACAAAGCGAGAATCAGGGTCGGCATGGCCGCCGTGGGCAGTTGCAGTTGGATCGCCAGCACCGGACTCAACAAGACCAACGGTAGTCCCGTGGTGGTCCAGTGGGCGAGGATTTTTGGCACGACGATGGCCGTCAGCGGTTGCGGGCTCAACAGCATCTGTTCCAGGGTGCCGTCGTCATGGTCGCTGGCGAACAGTCTTCCCAGAGACAGCATGGTGGCGAGGAGGGCGGCCACCCACAATACCCCCGGCGCCAGGGTGCGCAACAAGGCCGGCTCCGGTCCGACCCCCAGGGGGAACAGGCTGATGACGATGCTGAAAAAAATCAGGGGCGTAATCATGTCCGCCGGCTTGCGCGCCGCCAGGGTGAGGTCCCGCAGAAACACATCGCGGCTGGTGCTGAACAGGGTCGGTGACATCAGGTGTCCAGGCTCAGGGTGCGCAAGGGGTGGGAGGCCAGGGTCATTTCCTGGTGTGACGTCAACACTATCAAACCACCGCGGTCGAGGTGCGCGGTGAAGTATTCCGTCATGCGAGCGGCGGAACGCACGTCCAGGGCGGTGATGGGCTCATCCATGATCCACAGGGGTTTCTGGCTGATGAGAAAACGCGCCAGGGCCAGGCGCCGTTTTTGTCCCTGGGACAACAGCTTGGCCGGCAGGCGCGCCACGGCGGTGAGACCCAGCTGTCCCAGGGCCTCATGAATGCCGGCATGGGCCGCATCCCCCGCCAGGGCGAGATGATAGGCCAGATTTTCCGCCGCGGTGAAATCCCCCTGGATGCCGTTATGGTGACCCACATAACAGATCTGGCGGCGGAAGTTTTCTGCGCCATCGCGCACCCGCGCGCCGTTCCAGCGGATCTCCCCGGCGGCGGGCTGCGACAGGCCGCACAGGGTGCGCAGCAGCGTGGTCTTGCCGCTGCCATTGGCACCCTGGACATGCAGGAATTCGCCGGGCTGCAGGGAAAAACTCAAGTCCTGAAACAGCGGACGGTCCCCACGGGCACAGGCCAGATTTACGATTTCGAGCAAAACACCGTCTCCCGCTGAACGGCTGATTATTATATGGTGCCCCGAACACGAATCGAACGTGCGACCTGCCGCTTAGGAGGCGGCTGCTCTATCCACTGAGCTACCGGGGCGTCGGCGTATTCTAGCGGAAAATTGCCTGAGCGCTGCATACTCAGGGGGAAATACGTGATCTTGGGTGCGGAAAGCACGGACTCGG
>JAYUFH010000063.1:0-7155 GCA_043738765.1 Pseudomonadota bacterium
GTTAGAACCTAAAGTGAGAAGAAACCATGCGGATAGTATTATTGGGAGCGCCCGGTTCCGGCAAAGGAACGCAGGCTAAGTTGTTGGTTGAGAAGTATAAGATACCCCAGATCTCCACGGGAGACCTGCTCCGTGCGGCCGTTGCGGCCGGTACCGAGCTGGGGAAGAAGGCCAAATCCGCCATGGACTCGGGTCAGCTGGTGTCGGACGACGTGGTTCTGGGCATGATCCAGGAGCGCCTGTCCAAGCCCGATGCCAAAACGGGATTTATCCTGGATGGGTTCCCTCGCAATATCCCCCAGGCCCAGGCCCTGGACGCCATGCTGGCGCGGGTCAGTCAGCCCTTGCAACTGGCCTTGCTGGTGGACGTGGATACCGAAATACTCATGAAACGCATCACCGGCCGCCGCACCTGCGGCGCCTGCGGCGCTATCTATAATATCTACTACTCGATTCCCAAGGTCGCCGGCAAATGCGACAAGTGCAACGGCATGCTGCAGCACCGTTCGGACGACAACGAAGGCACCGTGCGCAACCGCCTCAAGGTCTACGAAGAGCAGACCGCACCGTTGGTTTCCTACTTCAAGGCCCAGGGCAAGTTGCGTACGGCCAAGGGTGTCGGCGGCGTCAATGACATTTTCAAGACCGTCTCCGACATCATCGACGCGCAGATGCGTCCCCTGGCCGGCGTTTCCCTGCCGCCCGTGGCGACTAAGGCGGCGCCAGTAGCCAAATCCATGGCCAAGCCGGCTGCCAAGCCCAAGTCCGCAGCGCCTGCCAAGCCGGCGCCTGCCAAGCCGGCTGCCAAAAAGAAGCCGGCTCCGAAGAAAAAAGCCGTCGCCAAGAAGAAGCCAGCGGTAAAGAAAAAGGCCGCTGCCAAGAAGAAGCCGGCCAAGAAGCCGGCACCGAAGAAAAAGGCCGTCAAAAAATCCGCGTCGAAGAAGAAGCCGGCTGCAAAGAAAGCCAAGAAAAAGAAGTAAGGGATAGGTTGTAACCTTCATCAGGCCCGGTATATCCGGGCCTTTTTGTCTCACGACGGAGCGTACTGTGAGCCACAACAATCGCAGTAGTGGATACCCGCGCACCCGACCGCGCCGCATGCGGCGGGATGATTTCAGCCGCCGCTTGATGCGCGAAAGCCGGCTCTCGGTGGACGATCTCATCCAGCCGGTGTTTGTCGTCGAGGGTAAAAACAAAATCGAGGCGGTCGCTTCCATGCCGGGCGTCAATCGTCTGTCCCTGGACGTGCTGCTCACGCAGGCCTCGGCCTGGGCCGATCTCGGCATACCGGCGATCGCGCTGTTTCCCGTGGTGAGTGCTACGCACAAGTCCGATGGCGCCGAGGAGGCGTGGAACCCCGACGGCCTGGTACCGCGCGCGGTGCGCGAGCTGAAAAAAAAGCTGCCGCAACTGGGTGTGATCACCGATGTGGCCCTGGACCCGTTTACCTCCCATGGCCAGGACGGCTTGATCGACAGTAGCGGTTATGTGCTGAACGATGAGACCGTGGCGGTGCTCGTGAAGCAGGCATTGTCGCACGCCGCCGCCGGTGCCGACGTGGTGGCGCCGTCGGACATGATGGACGGGCGCATCGGTGCCATAAGATCAGCGCTGGAAGCGCAGGGGCACATCCACACGCGCATCCTGGCCTACTCGGCAAAATACGCATCGAGTTTCTATGGCCCGTTCCGCGATGCCGTCGGTTCCGCCGCCAATCTTGGCAGCGGCAACAAATACAGTTACCAGATGGACTGCGCCAATTCCGACGAGGCCTTGAAGGAAGTCGCCCTCGATCTGCAGGAGGGCGCCGACATGGTGATGGTCAAACCCGGCATGCCGTACCTGGATATCCTGCGCCGGGTGAAAGACGAGTTCGGCGCGCCGACCTTCGTCTATCAGGTGAGCGGCGAGTACGCCATGCTCATGGCCGCCGTGCAGAATGGCTGGCTGAACGAACGTGCCGTGGTGATGGAGTCCCTGCTGGCCTTCAAGCGCGCCGGGGCGGATGGGATACTGACCTATTTCGCCGCGCGCGCGGCGCAGTGGTTGCGCGAGGAAAGCGCCTGACGCCAGGAGACATGCTACGCCCGAGGCTGCTTTGTAGGCAATTTTCGTAGGGTGGATTATGCCCAGAGGGCACACGAGCGCAGCGAATCCACCAAGATCTTGCCGACATAACGGAGTATGCCCAGAGGGCGCACGGGCGCAGGGCATCCACCCAGGACCTTGTCCTCCTTGCAGCACCGCGGTGGATTCGGCGCAATCGCGCCTCGCGTGCCCACTGGGCATAATCCACCCTACGCCTCGCCACCGGCAGGAAGTTCGTAGGGTGGGCATTGCCCACCAGCGAAGGTGATCGACGCCCCGCACGGTGGGTGATGCCCACCCTGCAATACTGCGGCACCGCGGTGGATTCGACGCTTAGCTCGATGCCGGCAGGAAATCGATGGGATACAGAATGGTAATTCTCGGAACGCCGTCTTTCGCGCCAAAGTTGAACTTCTTCACACGCTCGACGATTTCCGTCGACAGCGTCGCGGACGCCATGGTCGTGGATTCGATCCGGCAGGCGGACACCTCCCCGTTGGGCTCGATGGTCATGCGCAGAATCATCTTCCCGCGCAGCGTCGGATCGCTGCGCAACTCACGATTGTAGATGCGGTAGAGCGTGGCCTTGTAACGATCGAAGACAATCTGTATCTCCTCGTCGGTGCGCGAGGGGCCCGCGCCCGAGCTGAGCGGACGGTCCTCACCCGCCGCCGTACCCACCGCGCTCTGCACGCGCGAGAAGCCCACGCCGCCAATGCCGTTGCCACCACCACCGCCACCCACGCCCACGCCTCGACTGAGGGCCGCCGTATTAATACCGCCACTGCCTCCAGTCTGGCCCTGGGCCACCACCAGCGAGCGCGACCCGACGCCCGGCCCGGCCGCCATTTGCCCGTTCGTCGTGATGTGGGCGTCCGCACCGAGCTTGAGCGATGCCGAATCCTGCATGAGGTCCGAGAATCCCTCCTTGAAGGCCAGGACTCCCGACTTCATCGCCTTGGCGTGCGCCTTCTGTTTTTCGCCGGTCATTTCTTTGCCGGTGTCTTTTGACGTCTCCGACTTCTTCTGCTCCAATTGTTTTTCCGGCGGCGGCTTGGGGCGCTCCGTCTGCACCAGGCTCACCAGCTGCTTCGGGATCTCTGCAATTTCCTGTTCCTGGCGAGTTGGAAATACCCATAACTTCGTCATAATGGCGAGGCATAGCACTACCAGCAGCGCGACGGCCAATGACTTGCGAAAGCGCCGTTTATCCTCGGCCTGATCCTGCCAGGGCATAATCATCGGACGATAGGGCATGTCCGCCAATTCGCGGACCACCACGAATTCGCTCGCGGTGGCTTCTTCCTCCTCTTGCAGATCGACAATCTCTTCCGTGTACTCGAGAAGCTTCCACTCTTCCTCGCGGATGCGCTCCGTCAGCAATGCCCTTTCCTGCTCCATATCCTGAACTTTCTGCACGAATGCCGTCGCGGCGGCGCGCGCGTGGGCGGCCTGATCGGTGATGTCCTTGGGCTGCTTTTTCTCGCCCCAGAACAGATGTGCCGCGCCCATTTGTTCGAGCTTCTCGAGCGATTCACAGACCTGATCCAACAACTCATATTGCTGGCGCTGTTCGGACAGCCCGGCAAGCTTGGCATCGAGTTTCTTTCGCTTGCCTTCGAGGCCCGCGATCTCTGCACGCGCCTGTTCCACGCGTTCGCGCACTTGCTCCATGCGCAAATGGAGATCTTTTTGTTCGCTGGAAATGGTTTGAGTCACGGCGGTTCGCTAGACCTAGAGAGTCTTCTGGTTCACGGCAAGCGATATCTTGCCATAACCGGCGCTCGCGCAGGTCGACATCAATTTCTTTATGACCTTGAATGGCAGCTCCTTGTCGGCGAGGATGGTTACTTCGTCGCTCTGCGCTTTGGTCTCGTCAGTGAGGCCGATCACCTTCCTTTTGATCTGCGCCAGCCGGTCCCTGATCGCCGCAATCGAATCTTCTTTCGAGTTGAGAATCTCATCCACCGTCGCCAGTTGTGTGCCCTCCACCAGCACCCATTTGTCGCTGACCATTATCACGACGGTGGGGCGCGGCATCTCCTCGACGTACGAGTCCGGGAGCCTGACCTCCTGGCGTGGCGCCTGGATAACCGTCACCCCCTGGCTGACCAGCAGGAAGAAAACCAGGTTGGTGAACATGTCTATCAAGGCCACCAGGCTCAGCGCGGCCACCTTATTGTCCATGCGCCTGAACCGCCCCATGCGCCGCATGCGCCTGCTCATATTCATGGCGCATCACCAATCGATACATCCGTGAACAGCGGGATCAGTTGCCGCTGCTCCTTGCCGTCCGGACCCGTGTGCATGATCCGGGCGACCTTGACCGCATCCATCACGCGAACCACGTCGTCGTAGGAGATATTCGGTTCGGCCAGAAGCGTCGCGTCCGTTTTGTCGCTGTACTGGTTCTTCAGGTTCTGCAGATACTGCGACAACTTGGCGAGGTCATACTGATCCCCGGACTTCGGTATAGTCGCGACGATTCGTCTGCCGTCTCCGATTTCAAGTGCCTGCTTGCGAACGACCACCTCGATGATAACAGGCGGCGTGACCGCCGCCTCGCCGCCCGCTGCCGCGGTCGGCAGTTTAAGCTCCAGGATGGCGAGTCGCGAGAATACGGCGGTGACGAGCAGAAACGATATCAGTACCACCAACACGTTCAGAAAGGTGGAGAGTTCGAGTTCCCTGACCTCGCCCTTGCCCTTGTGTTTTTGACGAAGCCTCAAGGTCCGCATGTCTTGTTACGCCGCCGCCTTGCTGATGCGCTTCGACGAAGCGATGATGATGTTAATCGTCTTGACGGACGCCATTTCCAGGCTGGTAACAACCCTGGCCGTCATCGAAAGGATGTAAGAGTGAAGTATCATCAGCGGTATGCCGAAAATCAGGCCGAAGGCCGTACAGTTCATGCCGACCGAAATAGCGGCGGCGAGCAAGTCCGCTTTCTCCGCGGGAGCCGCGTGGGCCACGGCCGTGAATGCCGCGATCAGGCCCATAACCGTTCCAAGAAGGCCTAACAGGGTGGAGATGTTTGCCAGGAGCGAAATATATTGAGTGCGCATTTCCAGTTGCGGAATAATCTCCATCATCCCTTCTTCCATGCCGATCTCGATGTCATCACGCCGCCGCGCGGCGCCCTGCACGGCCAGCCCCAGGCTCAGCAGTTTGCTGATGGTCGATTTGTCTCCCTCCGCAATTTGTCTTGCTTTGTCAAAGTCCCCGGCAACCAGCACGGGATGCAATTCATCCCACGCCTTCTTGTTCAGTCTGGTGATCGAGGAGAGCAGCCAGTAGCGTTCGAAAAAGATGGCGATGCCGACCGCACCGGCTGTCATGATCGGCCACATCCAGATGCCGCCGTCGGAAATGAATTTTATGATGTTAGTGAGAAATCCCATTTTTCAGCCCTCATCAAACGTTGTTATCGTGGTCAATTGGCGTTGCTGAGATCGTAGTAATCCAGCGCACGCATAAACACCTCTTTATCCACTGGCGCGGTACTGTCGTCCAGAAGCGACGATGTCAGGCTGGATTCCGCGCCGAGGTCCGAACCCTTCCACGGGACGATATAAAGAGACTTCGGCACCTCGTTGTTGCCCACGATCGACATGCCCGACACCGCCTTGGCCTCGGTGCCTGCCTTCTTGCCTTCATCTTTCTTGTTCTGTGCGAAAACAGATGCCGGTAGCGACAAGAGCACAACGGCACAGACAAAATTCTTAATCATAATCATCATATCTCCTAAGGGCATGGTGGATACCGCCAGGGAACCTCTGAACAAGTAGCACTTTCAGCCTGCGTTCCCTCTCCGAGCGGTTTGTGCCTCCCCGAAGGGGGCACCGGAGAGGGACGGGGTGAGGGGAAAATCCACAAGCACCCCCTCACCCTAACCCTCTCCCCCGAGGTGCGCGGGGGAGAGGGGGACTTCTTCAGAGGTTCCCTGGTCAACCATAGCTTAATGTCGGCTCATCGTGCCGGAAGTACTGTTGCACCAACGGAGTCGTTTAAGATCAGCTTCGACAGTATCATTCCGGTGAACGGCTAGCGTCCCAATCTCTTCTGTAAATCGGCGATCCAGATTCCCACTGCCTTGTCATCCGGCACGGCCTGGCTGTACACCTGATAGTTCTTCAGTGCACATTCCAGATCTCTCAGGTATAAGTCACAGAGTATAGCCAAGTTTTTTCTGGCAGGTAGAAAAAGCGGGGATATCTCCAGGGTCCTTTCGTAGGCCTTTTTTGCTTCAGCGAACCGGCCGGTCCTGCGATAGAGCAGACCATATTCGTTGTTGGCGACAGGATGATCCGGGTTGATGGCCAGGGCCTTTTTCAGATTTTGCTCCGCTGCTTCAGGATTTCCCTGCTTCTCGTATGCAATAGCCAGGTTGATGTAAGGCGCCGTGCTGGTTTTTGAGCGCTCGGTGAGCTGGTTGAGTTGCGCTATTCCCTTGTCGAGATTCCCGGCCTCCAGGGATTTCATTGCCTCGTCGAAATCGTCTCGCACTTTCGAGTCGACTTGTTCGGTTTTGTCCGGCGTGACGATGTCCCGATGAGCATCTTCTTTGGGCTGACTAACGGCACAGCCGGCCAGGGCGATGACAAACACCAGCAGCAGACCAAGACTGGGGGTCGAGGCGCAAGTGTAGTGGTTACGTTTGTCCATAGTTTCCTTTTTAAAACACCTGTCGTCCTGTCATGACACCGGTAGCGGCATGCTGTCACTAACCTCTGTGTCCATTATGTGTGGACATTAACTACGAAATAGCTTTAAACCTTACAGCTGTCAACGCACGTCCTGCAGCCACATTACCCGCCCGCCCGATGATGGCAACGCGGCAACCTGATCTATTGCGTCTTGCGTGCGCCGCCAACGCGCAGCATGCCAGCGACAACAAGCTACTCCTCCATGGAGGCAGGTTGCCGGTGAGCGCGACGTGCCACGTCCACGTCCGTCATTTCGCCGCCGCCGGTGTGGCGGACACGTACTTGAACGGTCCTATGGACTTTATAAATCCGCTGCTCTCTTCGGTCCTGGCGTAGCGGGCAGGGACAAGCTTGGCGAGCT
>JAYUFH010000064.1:0-7092 GCA_043738765.1 Pseudomonadota bacterium
CGCCCTCCCGCCACCCGCGTAGACGACCCCCGCACCATGGGACCATTTTACCGATATGCCGCTTATACCGCCCGCGCCGCCGTCCTTAGGCCTGGACGCCGCGCGCGTGTCGCGCTGCTTCCACTGCTGCTGCTGTGGGGCGCAGCCGTCTACGCCGCCTCCGCTATCGAGGTTGATGTAGCAGGCGTGGATGATACGATGCGCGATAACGTCCTGCTATTCCTCAGCATCCAGCAACAGAAGAACCTGCCGGACCTGTCCGAGAGCAGGGTGCGCCTGCTGCATGCCTTGGCCCCTAGCGAAATCCGCTCGGCCCTGCAACCCTTCGGCTACTATCGGCCGCACATCGACAACACGCTGGTCTACCAGCACGATCATTGGATCGCCACCTACCGCATCGACCTGGGGGAACCGGTACGCATCGTCGATCTGGACGTGCACATCGACGGCGAGGCATCCACCGACCCTGAATTCCGCCTGCTCCTCGCCGATCTGCCCATCAAACAGGGTGACATTCTCGACGATGCCCGCTACGAAGAGGCCAAGCGCGCACTGCAGAACCTGGGCGCGCAGCGCGGTTATTTCGACGCTGAGCTCCAGCACAGCGAGGTGCGCGTGGATCTCGAGCGTAACAGCGCCAGTGTATCGCTGCATTACGCCAGCGGTGCACGTTATCACTTCGGCGCGGTGTCGTTTCTACAGACCGATACGCTGGACCTGTCCCTGCTCCAGCGTTACGTGCCGTTCAAACCGGGCGACCCCTACGACAGCGACAAAATCCTGAAACTGCAATCCGCCTTGAGCGACAGCGAATATTTTCAGCAGGTGGATGTCGAGCCACGCCGCAACCGCGCGGAGAATCTGGCGGTGCCGGTGGACATCAAGCTGACCTTGCGCGACCGCGACAAGTACACCCTGGGTGCGGGGTATGGCACGGACACCGGCGCACGCGCAAAAGCCGCCTGGGAACGACGCATCGTCAACAGCGGCGGCAGACGCTTCTCCACCGAACTCAACGTCTCGCACATCAACACCAGTATCACCTCCCGCTATCGCATCCCGATAAAAAATCCACTCACCGACCAGATCGTTATCACCGGCGGCTGGACCGACGACCATCCCGAGACCAGCGACAGCCAGACCCGGCTGCTCGGCATCAGCCACAATCAGGCGCGCGGCGACTGGCGCGAAGCCTATTCGCTCAACTACCGGCACGAACGCTTCGTGACCGGCGCGGACAGCGGAAAATCCACCCTCTTCATCCCGGAGATCAACTGGCAGCGCATCCGCGCCGACAACCGCATCAACACCACCCGCGGCAGCCGCATACAGATCGATTTCCGCGGCGCCGCGATCAGTCTCGGCTCGGACGTGTCGTTCTTTCAGACGCGCGTCAACACCAAATTCATTCTGCCGGTATCGACGGCCGGACGTTTGCTGACACGCCTGGACGGCGGCCACACCAGCGTGAAAGATTTTGAAAACCTGCCAGCCACCCTGCGCTTCTACGCCGGCGGCGATCAGAGCGTGCGTGGCTATGCCTACAACAGCCTCGGACCCCTGGACAGTCTCGGCAAAGTGGCCGGCGGCAAATATCTCCTGGTGGGCAGTGTCGAATACGAACATCGCCTGTCGGAAAAATGGAGTGCGGCCACCTTCTACGATGTGGGTAACGCCTACAACACCTCGTCCGAGAATTTCAAGCAAGGCGCCGGTGTGGGTCTGCGTTGGAGATCCCCCATCGGCCCGGTCAGGCTGGATGTGGCCTGGCCCCTGAGCCTGGAAGGCCGTCCGTGGCGTTTCCATTTGGTCGTGGGGCCCGACCTGTGAAACGCCCGTGGCGGTGGGCAAGCCTCGTCGCGCTGACACTGATCGCAGGCGGCATCGACCTGCTGTTGACCAGTGAAGCGGCATTGCGATGGATATTTCCGCGGCTCGCCGCCTGGTCCGGTGGCGAATTGACCGTCACCCAACTACACGGGCGTCTCATCGGCCCCATCGGCATGGCCGGCGTGGCGTACCGGTCAAAGACATTTAACGCGCACGCTGACAGCCTGTCCCTGAATTGGCAACCCGGCTGGGTACTCGGCGCGACATTGCATCTCCGGCCGGTACGCATCGAGCACCTGGTGATTACCTTAACGCCAGCGACGACGTCTGGATCAGCGGCCACACCCCGCGCAGTGCGTCTGCCATTTCGTATCGCGCTGCAAGACGCGGAGATCGCGCACCTGACGATTATCAACCCGGCTGCAGCGACGCCGATAGACATCGACCGGGTGCAATTTTCCCTGGCGGCCTTCGGTAACAGCGTACAGCTGGAGAAAGCACACATCGAGGCGCAAGATATTTACGCCGACCTGAGCGGACGTCTCGGACTCACGCCTTCCACCCAGGTCGACCTGACCGTACACGGGTCCTGGGCGCAGGCCGGGCAACCCAGCCTGTCCGGCGATGGACGGATCCGCGGCGACCGCCAACGCCTTAACGTCGTCGCCCATCTCAACACACCCGTCAACGCGCAACTCAGTGCAACCCTGGACACGCCCTATTCCCAGTTGCAATGGAACGCTGTGCTGCAATTCAGGGACATCGCGGCACAGGAGATCAACGCCGCCTGGCCGGCGGTGCAACTACACGGCCGCCTGGAGGGACACGGCAGCGCCTCGCAGATGCAAGCGCAGGGCGATCTGGAAATGCAGGGCGCGGTCGCTGCCCAAGCACAGGTCCGCCTCACGCTGCAGCACCGGCCCCAAACCAGCGTGCGCAAGGCCGGCACGACCAGGACTGCGTCGACGCTGGCAGACTACCCCATGACCCTGGATCTGGACTGGCACTCGCTGCCGGTCGCCGATGCCCAGCCAGGCCCATGGCTCTCCCATCGCGGCAGGCTGATGATCCGCGGCGTGCCGAACCAATACCGCTTCAGTCTGAATTCGCGTCTCGATCACGCACGCTTGCACGACATGACGCTGACCGCCAACGGTGCCGGCGACGACACCTCGTTGCATGCCACCGTCCAGGCCAGTCTGTTGGATGGCAACCTGGAGGCCAACGGTGTCTGGCGCTGGTCGAAAAAACCCAACTGGCGCGTCCAGCTGCGCGCCAAAAATATCAATCCCGCACGCTACGCTAAAAACTGGCCGGGACGACTGGCCCTCGCCGCCGACCTGCGCGGCGACTACCGGCGTCTGCGCGTCGACAGCGCCCGCCTCGACGGCACGCTGCGCGGTCAACCGCTGCACCTCGGCACGCGTCTCGCCGTCGATGGACGGCATTACACCCTGGAGCATTTCGCAGCACAGCTGGGCAGTGCCGCCGCCAGCGCCTCGGGTAGCGTCGCCGACGGCTATGCGCTTACCTGGAATATCGAGGCACCGGACCTGTCGCACCTGTGGCCGGACGCGCGCGGCGGGCTGTCATCCCATGGCCGGCTGACAGGGCCGCGGGATGCGCCACGGGTGGACGCCAGCCTCCAGGGTAAAAGTCTCGCGTTCCGCGGTTATGCCGCGCAACACCTGGCGTTGCAACTCGACCTGGACATGCAGGACAGACAGGACTCCAGCACACGCCTCGAACTCGGCGGGTTCGTCGCACCCCAGGGCGACCTCACGGCACTCACGCTGCAGGCCAAGGGCCGGATGCGCAAACATGTTATCGACCTGGCACTCGATGCCGGCGGCATCGGCGCCAAGGTGGGCCTGCACGGATCGTTCTTGAAAAATGTCTGGACGGGAATGCTGATCGACGGCGAGCTGCACTCCGAGACGGTGGGCGCGTGGCGCCTGGAACACCCCGCCGCCCTGGTGGCCGGGAAGAATGAAATCAGCCTGGCGGAAACCTGCCTGCGCCAGGAACCAGGGCGGGTCTGCGCAGTCGGTGCGTGGCGCCGTCCGGTGGGCTGGAACGCATCGGTGTCGGCACGACAATTCCCCTTGTCCCTGATCCAACCGCTGTTTCTGCAAGACATCGGCCTCAGCGGCAAGCTGGATGCGGACGTCACGGCACACGCCCCCCATGGCGGTGCGCTGTCGGCCACCGCCGCGTTACGCTTCTCCCCCGGCAGCGTGCGTTATCCGGCGAAGGGCGAGCAGCAGGTACAGGTGGGGTACGACTCGGCGAGCGCGCGCTTGCAGGCAGCGGATGGGCGTGCGCAGTCCAGCCTCAGCCTGCAACTTAAAAACCAAGGTACGTTGGATGCCAACCTGGCCTTCCCTCTGACTCTCCCCGGTTCACCCCCGCCGTCCGATGTTTCCCTGCAGGGCAATGTCAACGCGGCCTTCCACGACCTGTCGCCCCTGGCGCTGTTTTTTCCCCAGTTCTACCAGACCCGTGGCAGCCTCGACGCCCGCTGGCAGGTGCGCGGCACGGCGGAACATCCACACCTCAGCGGACAACTCGCACTCAAGGACGGCGCCGCGGATATTCCGCGCTTAGGGCTACATCTGCGGGACGCGCGCGTGTCCTTAAACGGTGACGGCAGTGACGTCCTGCGTGTCGCCGGTAGCCTGCGCTCCGGCCAAGGTACACTGGATCTCGATGGCAACATCGATTTACACGCCAACGCCGCCTGGTCCGCCGCGCTGCACCTGCGCGGCAACCGTTTCGAATTGGCCAACACGCCAGAGGTTTTCCTGCTGGCCACGCCGGACCTGACCCTGGATGCGCGCCCACACACCCTGCGCCTGGATGGCAAGATCAATATCCCCGAAGGACGCATCGCGCCCAAGGATCTGGCACGCGCCAGACTGGCCTCCTCCGATGTGGTGATCGTCAATACCAATACGGCGGCGTCGCCATCGGCCAAGTGGAAGATCTACAGCCGCGTGCAACTCGACCTGGGGGAGAAAATTCATTTCTCCGGATTTAATTTCAATGGCGACATCACCGGCAACATCATCACTGCGGACGAACCGGATCGGCCGACCACCGCCCTGGGCGAACTGCGCGTGGTGCAGGGCCAATACAGCATTTACCGCCAGGACCTCAACATCGAACACGGGCGCCTGATCTTTGCCAACAGTCCCCTCGACAACCCCGGGTTGGACATGCGCGCCGTGCGCCGCACTGGCGACGTGCTGGCCGGCGTGCTGGCACGCGGCACACTCAAATCCCCGGAGTTGACGCTGTTCTCCGAACCGGGCATGAGCGATACCGACATCCTCTCCTACCTGATGCTGGGGCGGCCGGCGGATCAGGCCAGGCGCTCGGACGGCGAGCTGCTGTATCAGGCCGCCACGTCCCTGGGGGCGGCCGGCGGCGAGCTGCTGGCGAAGAAAATCGGCGGTGTGTTCGGCATACAGGACGTGAGCATACAGACGGGCGCCACGTCCCAGGATACGTCGCTGGTCATCGGCACGTATCTATCGCCGCGCCTCTATATCAACTACGGCATCGGACTGCTGGAGCCGGTCAACACCTTTCGCATGCGTTACAAGCTGAACAAGCACTGGCAGTTTCAGAGCGAGTCGGGGGTGCATAGCGGCGCTGACATTCTCTACACCATCGAGCGCTGATGCGGTCGTGCTCTACTCCCTACGGGAGTCTCGTAGGTCGGGTTCCCCGGTGCGGGGACAAGAGCGCAGCGTAACCCGACATCTTTTCACGGACAGGGTGGAGCCGCATCGGTGCTTCCACCACGTAGGCGGGGTTTTGTTGGGTACGCCCTTCGGGCTCTCGTGCCCTTTAGGGTGAACCCAACCTACGACAGGAGACCTCCCTCTGGTCCTCCCCACTGACGTGGGAGAGGGCCGAGACGATCAAAGGCGAGTAGATGTAGGGTGGGCATCGCCCACCATAACACGACCACCGAAGCTCACGATGGTGGGCGATGCCCACCCTACAAACTGTCATATCCGCGTTTATCTGCGTTCATCGGTGGTTAACTGATTTTTCCAGGTTAACCGGCCTGCGTAAGACGCCGCAGCGCCTCCTGATATTTCTCCACCGTGCGTTGCGCCACGTCCGCTGGCAGCGCCGGACCCGGCGCCTGTTTGTTCCAGTCCAGGGTCTCCAGATAATCCCGCACGTATTGCTTGTCGAAGCTCGGCGGGTTGGCGCCCGGGGCGTAACTGTCCGCGGGCCAGAAACGCGACGAGTCCGGGGTCAACGCCTCGTCGATGAGGGTGAGCGCGCCGTTTTCGTCGACACCGAATTCGAACTTGGTGTCGGCGATGATGATGCCACGGGTCAGGGCGTAGGCGGCCGCCTCGCGGTAGAGCGCCAGGCTGGTGTCGCGCACCTGTTGCGCCAGCTTGCCGCCCAGCAACTCCTCGGCCTTGGCAAAGCTGATGTTCTCATCGTGCGCGCCCAACTCCGCCTTGGTGGAGGGCGTGAAAATAGCTTCGGGCAGTCTGTCCGCTTCACGCAGGCGCGCAGGCAGGGGGATGCCGCACACCGTGCCGGATTTTTTGTATTCCTTCCAGCCGGAACCCACGAGATAGCCGCGCACGATGGCCTCCACCGGCAGGGCCTTGAGCTTGCGCACCACGATGGCGCGGCCCTCGATCCGGGCACGTTCCTGTGGGTCGCTGATCACCTGCGACAGCGCTATGCCTGTCAGGTGATTGGGGATGATGTGGCGCGTGCGCTCGAACCAGAAATTGGACAGCGCCGTCAGCAGCGCGCCCTTGCCGGGTATGGGCGTCGGCAACACCACGTCGAAGGCGGACAGGCGATCGCTGGTGACGATGAGCATGTGTTTTTCGTCGATATCATAGATATCGCGCACCTTGCCGCGGTGGATGAGGGGCAGGCTCTTGAGGTTCGAGTTAAACAGGGCTTCGAGCATGTCGGGTTCCGCTGGTGGTGGTCATGGATGTCGCTCAATATTTTCCGGGTGGTCACAGGCCGCTTAATACGGGCGACGCCACTAACGCCCATTGTAAATCACCTGCCGGGACACGCACTAGTCGGGTGTTCACCACTTCACCACATGCACATGCGCCAGTGTCCTGCCGAGAAACCGCTCGCCGATCTGCTGAAATCGCTGCGGGACATCGGTAACATAAAACTGATAATCCGCGGTGCCCCTGCCCGTATTGGTCAGTCCTGCCGACGCCAGCTGCTCCCCGGCCAAGACCGCCATGTTAT
>JAYUFH010000065.1:0-7060 GCA_043738765.1 Pseudomonadota bacterium
GAGTTCATCGAGTTCAATGAAAACGGCGCGTTATATGCCGAGTCGCGCCATAATCTTGAAAGCATGGATTTGAGCGAAGGCGAGAAGACTATCCTCGCCCGTATTCAGTCCTTGACGTCGGCCACCCAACCACTGGTCAGCGCGGCGGTGGATACCGCTATGCATGGCGATCAACCCAAGGCGCAGGCGTTAATCCGCGAAAAAGCCATTCCTGCGCAGAAAATCATCGCCGCGGAAATAGACAAACTGATCCAACTGGAATACGCGGAAACTGAGCGGGCCTGGAAAACCGCAGTGGAATCTTACCAGAGTGCGCGCCTGATGATGATCGGTCTGGGCATGGCCACCACCGGCCTCGGTTTGTTGATTGCCTTCCTGGTGATACGCAATGCCCAGCGCCAGGAGAGTTCGCTACGCCACCAGGCGATGTTTGACCGGCTCACCAACCTGCCCAACCGCGCCTTGTTCGCAGACCGCATACAACAGGCCATCCTCATCAGCCAGCGGGAGAAACAGTCTTTTGCCATCGTTGCCGTGGACCTGGATCGTTTCAAGGTGATCAACGATGCCCTGGGTCACCCTGTGGGCGACCAGGTCTTGCAACAGGTCGCGGAACGGTCGCGCAGCTGCGTGCGTGCATCGGACACCTTCGCGCGCATGGGAGGTGATGAATTCACCATCCTGCTGCCCAATACCCCGAACCTGGATGGCGCCCAGATTTTGGCGAAAAAGATTCTGGCCGTCATCAGAAAACCCATGTTGGTCGCCGGGCAGAGTATTGAAGTCAGCGCGAGCCTCGGTATTGCCCTGTTTCCAGAGCATGGCAATACCGCCGAAGTGCTGCTGCGTAACGCAGACGCCGCGATGTACGAGGCCAAACGTACCCAGGCTGGCTACACCATTTACCACATCAACCTCAATCAACATGCGAAAGACCGCATGCAGCTGCAAGGCGAATTGCGCACCGCCATCGAGAACAATGAGCTGGTTCTGCACTATCAACCGAAAATCGATTTCGCCAGCGCCCGCATCAGCGGCGTGGAGGCCTTGGTGCGCTGGCAACATCCAACGCGCGGGCTGCTGTTCCCGGATGCCTTCATCGAACTGGCGGAGACCACCGGCCAGATCAAGGCCCTGACCCTGGTTGTGCTGAGAAAGGCCTTGGATCAGAGCGAGACCTGGTACAGGTCCGGACTGAACCTGACTGTCGCGGTGAACATCTCCAGCCTCAGCATCCAGGATCCGGAGTTTCCGGATCAGCTTTCGGATTTGCTGAAGAGTGTCAACATTCCGATCTCACAGCTGGAGTTGGAGATAACCGAAACCGCCGTGATGACGGGCACGGTGCGTGCGGTCGAGTGCATAAAACGCCTCAACCAGCTGGGACTGCAGATTGCCATCGATGACTTCGGCACCGGCTATTCCTCCATGAGTCGCCTGAAGGAATTGTTGGTAGCGCAGATTAAAATCGATAAATCCTTTGTCAAGGATATGGCGGTGAACCACAACGACGCCATGATCGTGCGCTCCACAGTGGAGCTGGGACACAGCCTTGGCATGAAAGTGATCGCCGAGGGAGTCGAGGATCAAGCCGTCTGGGACAAATTGAAAGCACTCAACTGCGATTCCGCCCAAGGCTATTACATGGGGCGTCCCATACCGGTCGAGAAATTTAATGCATGGCTGCAGGAATCGCCCTGGGGATTGGCCTGAGCTGGTAGCAGTACCTCTTTTCTGTCATCGCGAGGAGCGACAGCGACGCGACAATCCCCGTGAGGAGACACACCAACGTGAGTGAATAGGCGTTGGGGATTGCCACGGCCGCCTTTGAGTCCGGTAGCGACTTCAGGAGGTTGCCGCGCTGCGCTCGCAACGATCCGAAAACCGGGTCGCCTCGCAATAACAGGTGACGCTGCGTCTGTGATAGCGACAGCGCTAAAACAATTCCCGCTCAGCCTCCCCGATCGATTTCATCGTTGAGCATGCCCGGCAATTTTTCCACTGGGTGGTTGATGGGGGTGTCCTGGTAGGCCTTGCGTGTGGCTTCGGACTCGAAGTAGATGGTCAATATGCCATCAACAAGCGATGGATGTCCTTTGGAGCCTATCACATCGTGGCCGGTGATGGGGTCGATGGTGCCGATCATGTGGTGGGGTTGGTGCAAACGACGACTCTGCTCCTGGTCGCGTGGCAACGGGTCGTTGGCCGCCCAGTTTTGGCTATGGAAGCTGAGATGGGCGGGTGGTTGGCTTGATTTGTCGAGTTGCATAGAACCTCCGTATTCGTACAGGTGTGGCCTGGCGTCGACAGCACGCCGGATTGATGTAGCGCCAGTCACCGTGCCAGTCACCGTGATGGAAACCAGGCGGCATCCGACTTACGCAATGTTAGACGGGGTAGTGGCATCGCCGTTCCCTGCGACCACCGCTTTTACATTAATGATTTCTTAACAACTAAGTCAGGCTAACACGCTGGGCGACCACTAGCCAGACGAAGGGTCGTCCGGCGTGGCCTCATCCACGCCGATAAATTTTATTAGTGTGGGATAAAGGCGAAGGCCTTGTCGTGCACAAACACCAGCTTACACTCTTCGATATATTTTGCGTCGTGAATTCTTCCCCCTTTGATGTAACCCACCTCGCCCTTGTTAAGGAAAATTCTCTGACCGTCAAGCACCAGACCAGCGGTGCCCTGGGTATAAAACTGGATGGACATTTTTCCCTCCACGACGACCGTCATGTCATCACCCGGGTGCGCGTGGGGCGGTTCTTCCGTGCCGGCCTGCCACTGCTCCAGCATCACCTCCACGCCATTGGGATTTCCCGGGTAGGTGGTGCGGACGGTAAAACCCGCTGGCGTATTGGGAACGGCGACGTGATGGTCCCATACGGCGCTGGTTGCGGAGGTGATTGTTGCGGACTTGTTAGTGTTGCCTGTGGACATTGGTTTACTCCTAAATATTTTTTAAGTTTTTTGCGTGATGAATTAATGGAAATGCAAGAATTGGTGGATTAAGCGCAGCGAATCCACCAATCAATATAATTTTAGCACCATGATTACCCACCGCGTCCGTATATTAGAAGCTGGCGACACAATCGCCAAGTCATTATTCGTAACGCAATGCCTGAATCGGATTCAGGCGCGCCGCCTGGCGGGCCGGATAGATGCCAAAGACAATGCCGATGCCGGCGGAGAATAAAAAGGCGAGCAGCACGGACGCCAGCGACACGGATGTGCTCCAGCCGGCGAGATGCGCCAGCGCCAAGGTGATCAACCAGCCCAGGGCGATGCCCGCCAGTCCGCCGGCGACACTCACCACCACCGCCTCCACCAGAAACTGCATGAGGATATCCCGCCGGCGTGCGCCGACCGCCTTGCGCAGGCCAACCTCCCGCGTGCGCTCGGTGACCGACACCAGCATGATATTCATGATGCCGATACCCCCCACCAGCAGGGAGATGGCCGCGATCGCGGCCAGCAGCATGGACATGGTGCGGCTGCTTTGGGTAAAGGCGGATTGAATATCCGCAAGGTTGCGGATCTGAAACGCATCCTGTTGCTGCATCGCCGGCACCTTGTGGCGCGCGTTCATGAATTTTAACGCGGCATCGGTCACCGGCTGGAGATCGGCCGGGGTCTCGGCCTCGATATCGATATAATCGACATAGGCCTTGCCGAGCAATCGATACATGGCAGTGGCGATGGGTACCACCACGACATCGTCCTGGTCCGCATAACCGGTGGCGCCCTTGGGCGGCAGCACGCCGATGATCTGGAAATTCACCTTGTTGAGCTTGATCGTCTCACCCACCGGGTTGTGATCGCCGAATAACTCGCGCACCACCGTCAAGCCGATCACGGCCACGCGCGCGCGACGTTGATTCTCATCTTGCGTAAAGAATCGACCGGCCTGGGGCTCGGCGGCGCGCATGCTCGCGTAGTCCGGGGCCGTGCCACGTACCAGGGTATTCCAGTTTTTGTTACTGAAAGTAGCCCGCGCGCGCCCCGTGACATTGGGCCCGGCATCCTTGACGCCGGGAATAGTCTGGCGGATGGCCGTGGCATCCTCCACGGTGAGCCGCGACGTCGCCCCCGCCTCTTGCGACACGCCGCCGACGTTCACCGCGCCGGGGCGCAACATCAGCATGTTCGAACCGAGGGAGGCGAGTTGCGCCTCGATGGCTTTTTGCGCGCCTGCCCCCAGGGCCATCATCGCGACCACCGCCGCCACGCCGATGAGGATGCCGAGCATGGACAAGAGCGTGCGTACCTTGTTCGCCGTGAGCGAGCGCATGCCCTGACGGAAGTGCTGACCGATTTCGCCCAACCACCAACGCTCCGGCGTTGCCGTGTTGGATTCCGCCGGCGGCGCCGCGGGCTCCGCGGCGTTGCGTTCGTCGGACTGCACCACGCCATCGCGGATGCGGATGCGCCGGCGCGCCTCCCGCGCCACTTCCTCGTCGTGGGTCACGATGACAATGGTGATGCCCTGGCGGTTTAATTGCCGCAACAGCGCCAGGATCTCCTGCTGGCTGCTGGTATCGAGATTGCCCGTGGGTTCGTCGGCGAGAATAATACGCGGCCGGTTGACCAGGGCGCGGGCGATGGCCACGCGTTGCTGCTGCCCACCGGATAACTCATTGGGTTTGTGCAGGGTGCGGTCCTGAAGGCCGACCTGGCCGAGCAGCTCGTCGGCGCGCGCCAGGTCGAGGTGATGCTGCGAGTAGATCAGCGGCATGGCCACGTTCTCGTTGGCGGCGGTGCGTGGCAACAGATTGAACTGCTGAAAAACAAATCCGATGGCCTCGCGCCGCAACACCGCCAGGCCGTCTTCATCGAGATGCGCAACCTCCCGCTCCAGCAGCCGGTAAGAACCGGACTCCGGTGTGTCGAGCAGGCCGATGACGTGCATGAGCGTGGATTTACCGGAACCGGATGGACCGGTGATGGCGATAAATTCCCCCGCCTCGATCCTGAGTGTCACCCCGCGCAAGGCATAGACCGTGGTATCGCCCATGCGATAGGTCTTGTGCACGTCGTTAAGCTCGATCATGCCGGCGCCGGTCTAACGTTTTTTACGGAAGGGGGAGAACGGACTGGAGGGCGCGTCCTGACTGGTGCGCAGGCGCTGTACCAGCAGTTTTTCACCTTGCGTCACGCCCTCAAGCACCTCGATGCGCTTGCCATCGCTGATGCCGATCTTGATGGCCTGTTCCACCGGCTTGGCGTCTATGCCTGTCGCGGCGACCAGCACGGTGGAACGGCCGTCGCGCGTCTTGACGGCGTCTGCCGGAACCGACAGCACGTTGTGGTGGGAGGCGATGACAAAGCTCACGTTGGCGGTCATGCCGCTGCGCATGTAGGCCGGTGTTTTATCCGGCATGACCTCGACACCGTAGGTGGTCACGTTGTTCACCGTCTTGGCGTCGTAGGCGATCTGGCTCACCTTGCCGCTGAAGGATTCCGCTGGATAGGCATCCAACACGATGCTCGCGGGCTGGCGCAGGTGGATCTGCGCCAGGTCGGTTTCGTCCACCTGGGCGTTGACGATGAGAAAATCCGACATGACGAACACCGCATCGGCGCTGGTGAAGGTCTGGCCCGCTTCGAGGTTGCGCGTGATCAAGGTGCCATCCAACGGCGCCAGGATGGGTGTCGGTCGATACAGGTCCTCCCAACGTTTTACTTCCTCTGCACCCTTGGCGCGCGCGGCGTCGAGCAGGGCCGCGCGTTCCGTGGAACTCATCCACGCCAGTATCTGACCCTTGCGCACCCTTTCGCCTTGTTTCACCAGCACCTGCTCCGCGCGTCCGGGGATCGGCGCCTTGATCTCCAGGCGGTTCTTCGGCTGCACTACGCCGGTACTGAGGTTGGTGAGTTCGATATCGTCACGCGTGACGCTCACCTCGCGATAGGCAGGGGCCACATCGTGGCCGTTGCGCCAGGTCCACCACGCGCCACCGGCCACGATAGCCAGTAATACGGCGGCGATGATGTAGTGGCGAATCTTGTTTTTTGGTTGCGACGACGTCACGGTATTACTCCTCTGCCCTGGCTTTGTTCCCACGCCGCATCCGCCGCGACGCGATCGCGCTGGCTCTGCACGTATGAAGTTTGTCTTTGGATCAAATCATTTTCGATGAGGTTCCAGTCGCTGAACGTAATCAGCCCGTTGCTGTACTGGCTGCGCGCGATCTCGGCGCGCACCTGCGCGGCGTCGAGGAAGGCCTGATCCACCTTGAGCTTTTCCACCGCCTGCACGTCATTGGCATAGGCCTGTTTTAGATTGGCCAGCAACAGGCGCTGCGCCGTGAGCTTGGCGGAGGTCGCCGCATCCAGACCCGCCACGGCGCTGCGGCTGGTGTAGTAATCGCGCCCGCCGGTGAAGAGCGGTACGTTGAGATTGAGACCAAGCGTGCGGCGGTCATCCTGCGGAAACCAATTCGCGCCGCTACGTCCCACACTGCCGCTGAGATTCACACTGGGATAATAGGCCGAACGCGCCAGCGTCACACCGGCGTCGGCGGATTGCTCCTGGGCCACGGCCTGCAGATAGCTCGGCGCCTGCAGCGCCAACTGCTGAAAATCCGGTTGCGCCACAGGCTCGGTGGTGGGCGGGTCGCCGGCCACCGTGAGGTCGTCCGCGTCACTTCGTCCCAACGCCTGGGCGAGTTGCGCCTGCGCCGTGACCCGCGCCTGGATCGCCTGCAACTGAGACAATCGCGCCTGCGCCAGGGATGCCTTGGTCAGCAACACCGAGCCTTTGTTCTCCCGCCCGCTTTCAAAACGCAGCTCCACTAACCGCACGTTCTCCTGCTGGCGCGCCACGATTTTTTCCGCCAGGGCGATGCTGTCCTGGGCGTACTTGAGTCCGGCGTAGGCGTTCTTGAGGGCCTGACTGATGCGCGCCTTGGCCAGCGTCAGACTCTCCGCCGACACGTCGCGGTTGGCGCTGTCCTGCCGCACCTTGGCGCGATCCTGAAATCCGTTGAACAAATTCTGATTGACCGAGAGGGATGCGCTGTACGACGTGCCGGTGAAAGTGGATGTCCCTGGCGTC
>JAYUFH010000066.1:0-2672 GCA_043738765.1 Pseudomonadota bacterium
CTCACCGATGGCGCGAAACTGGAAGATGCCGATATCCGTCAGCACAATAACGCGTCCCCGCCCCAAGGCGCGGCTCACCAGCGCCACCCCGCCCGCGTGCCGCGCGACGGTATCGGTGTTTTTTGCCCCGGTCAGCACCTCGTACTGGTTGAAGCCGGCCCGCAACACCGCGTTGGCGGAGGGCAGAGACACCTCGGTATAATTTTCCCGCGCCGGACAGGTGCCCACATCGTCGTCGTTCGCCTCGGTGTCCTTGGCGGCGTCGCCCTCCACGTTCTCTTGCCCGGACGCCACCTTATCGTTCGCGGCGTCACTGGCGCGGGCCAGGCCCAGACCCAGGGCCGTCAACAGCGGATCACGCGGCGCTGACGGGGCGCGGGTCTCCCCTTTAAATTTAATCGGCAGGGGCGGCACGGTAACAATCAGACGGCCTCCGCGTTTTACCCACTGCAACAACGCCTGGGTGCGCGCCTGCCCCAAGGTCTGGCGGTCGCTGGTAATGATCAACGCGTCATTCTCCGCGGGAGCGGTCTGCATGCGCCGGCCATCCTCCAGGCGCTCGACGGCGAGTCCTAAGTGTGTCAGATAACGCTGCGCCGCCAACAGGGGGTTGCGCTTGGCCTCGCCGTGCAGGCCGATGGGTATTTTTATTTCGCGTTTTTCCACGTGCTGGGCGATCCAGTAACCCAGCGCCGCGAGCAACGCCAGGATGACAAGCGTGATGATAGCGGCCCGCCGGCTCATGCCGATACCGGCGGGCCGAAGTAATTCGACCAATCGGTGAACAGCCGTCGTACATCGCCCTCGTCCGGTTGCCGATGGGCATAGGCCAGCGTTTTCCACGCCCCGGCGAGACGCGACAGGTAGTCGACGCGCGCCGGATCGAGGTGTGCATCGCGGGCGCACGCCTCGATGTCGGATTCCGTCATGCCCTCGTTCAGCGCCAGCGCATCGTGATTCACCAGATGACTCAGACTGCCGCGGTATAACAGGCCGAGGGATTCGCGCTGACGCCCCTGAGTCCAGAGTTCTTGCGCCATCTCCGCCAGATTGTCCGGCAGGGATTCGGGTTGCAGGTCCATGCCGAACAGGGCGCTGGGCGCTGGGCGGTCGGGCAGCTTCTTACGCCCAGCCAGCGCCAACCATCGCTTGCGGTTGATCACCAGATAGAGGATCGCGAGTATGAGCAGAGCCACCAGGACCAGCTTAAACCCACTGGCGATCAGCTTTTGCAGCGCGGCAAAGGGCGAGAGGTCCGAATCGGCTTTGGGTTTCTTGCTATCCCATTTCGGCGGCCAGTCCTTGGGCACCCAGGTGGTCATGCGCTTGTCCGTGGAGAAATCCTCATTCGCGAGTATTTGCGTGATGACGCTGCGGGATTCCGCCGGCGTCGGATCGGCATGCACCGCGGCCTGCGCCGGTTCCACCGAGCTGAACGACAACAGCACCACCAGCAACAGGGCGGCGGTGCTGGCCCCCAACATGCTCAGGCGTTGCGCCAACCGGCGGAAACGGATTTCAATATCCCACGCCTCGAGCCGGGTGCGACGCTGGATGTACAGCATAAAACCCGCCGCCACATAAAAAGGTTCGATCACCGACATGGCCACCAGATACAGGCTGTTGGAGACCAACTCCATCCAGTAAGGCGGATTGCTGGAAAAAAACGGCGCCATGGCCCGCAGCTCGGTGTCTTGCGGGAGGAATAGGTAGATCAGTCCATACAGACTGAGCAGTATGGCGCCTTCAAGATACGTGGAAATCATCAACAACCAAACGGATTGCCCGGAGGAGCCGCCCTTCAGCACGCTCACCCGCGCGCGCCGAGCGGCGCCCTTCAGCCCTTCCAGCTGCCACACCGGCAGGAGAAAACTGCGGCGCACGGACAGGCGGAAAATACTCAACTGTGTGAACAGTCCGTTTTTCAGAATGGCCGGCAGGCTGTTGAGGGTGGCGCGGGTACTGGGCGCCTGACCGAACAGGGCCAGACTCAGTACGTGCAGCACTACGCGGTCGTACAGGGGTTTCAGCCACCACACGATCAACATCGCCAGCCACATGTGCTGGCTGAGCAGGATGTTCAGCAGCACGAACACGGGCAGAACGATGGCGAACCACGGACCATAGAGCGCGCGTGCATGGGTCTGCACCAGACGCAGACCCAGGTCCATGGCCTCGCTGTTGGAACGTGGGCGCACGGCGATGGTGATGTTATCGAGCTGCACGCCGCCCACCGAAAACAAAATAGCCGATCACCACTACCCACATGGCGATACCGACGACGTACTTCACCTCGGTGGGCACAGAGCGCGACGGCGACCAGAATGCCTCGACCATGGCCGCCAAGATAAACATGCCCGCCGCGCCGTACATCAACAGCATCGCCTTTCTGGAATCGTCGCGCAGGGCCCGCGTGCGCGTGCGCCGGCCGGGGGCCACCAAGGCCATGCCGAGCTTGAACCCGGCGGCGCCGGACAACACGATGGCATTGAGTTCCAGCGCGCTGTGCCCCGCAACGAAACCCCAGAAGGTCTGGATATAGCCGAGATGCGTCACGTGCCCGGCGGCGGCGCCAATGTGCACGCCGTTGAACAACAGGGTGATGATAGTGCCCAGGCCGAAAAACAGGCCGCTGGCAAAGGTGCGAAAACCGATGCCGGTATTATTGCTGA
>JAYUFH010000067.1:0-6998 GCA_043738765.1 Pseudomonadota bacterium
CCAGGTGGCGGTCGACAGGTTGTGCGAGGTCTGGTTCCAGTCATTTTTTACGTGACAGGTCTGACACAGGGCGCCGGCGCGATCGGATTTGACGAGAAACTTTCCAAAGGTATTGTCGTGCGGATTGTGACAGGCAGTGCATTGCAGTCGACCGGCCGCATCCAGCCGCACCGCGCCGGTCAGGGTCACCGGATTCACCAGCTCGCCGCGCTGGGCCGCGAGGGTGGAAGAATAGACGAAGGACACCGGATGATCGTCGGAAAGATCCGTGCTCAAGCGCGTCGGCCCCGCGGGCAGGGTGGCGATGCCACCGGACATGGAGATAGCCGTGGCCCGGCTCAAGACCTCCCCCAGGGCGATGGTGCCGTCGTGACAGCTCAGGCACAGCAGGGACGCGCCGTTCGGCTGACCCGGCAGACCGATGGCGGTGGAGCTGGAATACGGCGTATACGTAGCGCCCGGATCGCGCCGATTCCACAACGGCGCGCTGGGAGATGCGGTGTGCGGCGTGTGGCAGAAGATACAGATCTGCGATTCGCTCGCCGCCTTGATCGTGCCGGGTCCGCTGGTGGAGAGATTGTGTTGGGTGGTAGCGATGCCCGCCATCCCCGTGCCTGCCCACAGGCTGAGGGAACCGATGGCCAGGATCATCAACGCGGCGCGCTTCATGGTTGGCCTCCTAGATAACGAAATACTTGTATGCGCTGGTTGTGCGAGTCGGCGACATAAATGGTATCGCCGTTATCGATGTAAATACCGGTCGGCAGCCAGAACTCCCCCGGGGCGCGCCCCTGACTGCCCACGTTAAGCAGAAACGCGCCGGCGGTATCGAAGACCTGGATGGCGTGAAACAACGAGTCGACCACATACACGTGATGGTCGCGGTCCGTCGCCACCCCCTTGGGCCGGGATTGATGGCCGGTGGCATCACCGTGCTCGCCGAACTTGCCGAGAAATTTGCCCGCCGCGTCAAACATCTGGATACGGAAGTTCAGCGCATCCGTCACATACAGCTTGCCCTGCCCGTCGCGCCAGATCAGGGTGGGATAGTTGAACTCGCCGTCACCCGCGCCGCGGCGTCCAAAGGACGATAGCAGTTCACCGTCCTGGTTGAATATCTTGATCTGGTGCGCACCGGTATCCACCACATACAGCGTGCCGGTCAGCGGGTCGCACGCCAGGCCGGAAGGCTGCAGTAAGTCCGCCTTCAGCATCAGCGGCTGCGCCACGCGTCCTCTCGGCTTGATCACGAATACCCCGCGCAGGGCCGAGTCGGCGACATAAATCTCGCCCTGCGGTCCGCGCGCCAGGCCCACGGGCGACGGCAACGGTTGGCCATCCGCCCGGCGGATCACGTCGGTACGCTGTCTCGCCGCATCCAGGCGGAAGACCGCCCTGGCGCCGGGGTCCGCCACGTAAACGGCGGCATCCGCGCCCGTCACCACCGCCATGGGACGCACGAGGTGGAGTTCCTCGCTGCCCACCAGAAAGTCGCCCAGGCGGCGGAAGAATCCAGGTGTGATCCCAAGGTCCCGTGGTTGTGCGATGCTCTGGACATAAGCGATGCGCGCGGCCGCAGGCGGCGCGGGCCAGACCAGCTCCGACGACGGCACGGCGACCGGGGAGGTGCCGACCGGTGCGCAGGCGCTCAACGCCAACCCCATGCCGGCGCCGACGGTGTAACCGATCCACTTTAAAGTTGCCCGCCTCATCGGAAATCCCGCCTTAACAACATGCGTATCATAGTTCGGTCGCGCTCGGAACCGCCCAATGCCTCGCGCGCATAGCGGCCTTCGGCACGCAGGGTCGACTGGCGAATCTGCCATTCCGCCATCAGTGCCTGCGACCAGGTCTGGCGCAGCAACGAGCCACCGGTATCCTCATCGTAGCTCGCCTCCGCCGTGAGGAGGGTACGGTACCACGGGCGCGAATTCAGCTGGGCGATATAACCCGTAAGTTCCACCCGCTGCGACGCGTTAAGGTAATCCACCTGCGTGCGCCGGCCGGACAGCCGCAAGGTGCTCAGGAACGGTAACGGAAACTGCAGATAGGCGAGATAGTCGCGCCGGTCGTACGGGGAGATGTCCTCCCGGTCGTACTCGTAAGTCACTTCGCCACCCACCAGTATGCCATACCACAGCGGCGTGTCGGCGCGCGCGCCGTAACTCGTGTTGCGCACCGAGTTCAGCGGCAGGGTCGGCGTGCCCGACACCAAAGTCTGCGCGCTATCCCGATAGCGCATGTAAAGATTGTAATAGCGATACAACGTCAGACTGGCCTGGACATGCTGGTCCAGAATGGAATACACCGCGCTACCGCCGGTGTCGTAGGCGTAGTCCACACTGAACGTTTTATCCAGATCGTTAATGGGCACAATGAGCCGCCGTATCAGGGTCTTGGTGCCGAGCGGGGTGAGCGTGTAGTGGGCCCCCTGGACGAGGGTCGCACCGGTGTAATCTCTGACCACGACGCTGCCGGGGACAACGTAGTCCTGCGCCAGAGCCACCTGGGTAAGCGTATCCGGCAGAAAAACCGGCTCGTTGAGCTGGGCGATTTGCGCGACCGTGGCCGCGCGATCTTTGCGATCGTAGGTCGCGCCATAGCTCAGCTGCAGACTGCCGATGGACAGCGGACGGCGAAACCCGGCCGATACCCCGAGGCCGTACGATGTTAACTGCAGACCGGAAGTGGCGTTTTTTTCGCCATGCACGTCGGTCGCCGCCGTCACCCCGGCCGGGCGGTAATGGCCGAGCCCGACGGCGGCCGACTGATTGGTGATATCCACCTCGCCCTGGGTACTGGCAAAATAGTTATAGCGATAAAACGAGCTCAGGCTGTCGGTGTGCTGCCAGCGCAAATCGGGGGCGAACCGCCAGTCGTCGCGTGTCGGATAGGTCTGGTCCTGGATGATGTAGTCCTGCCGGGTTTCGGAAAGATTACCGGCGAAGCGGAACTGCTGGCGCGCACCCCAGACCAGGCGCGAGTCCAGGTTCGCGGTACCGGTGGTGCTCGTCGATGGTTGCGCGGGAATGCCCAGCCCCCCGCTGATAGAGTCCTGCCGATTCCAGAGGTAGGACAACTGGCTGTAGTTATCCGGACCCATCGCGCTATACAGCCGAAACGAGGCCTGTTCGATGGTGTCGTCAATGCTCGTGGTAAAACCCCGGCCCTCGTTGCGCAAACGAAATGCGTCCGCGTGGAAGCCGACGGGTGACTCCGGCCGGTGCAGCGTGAAGTTGGCGCCGTATTTGTCCGTCTTCTGCACGACGGTGTCGATCACGCCTAACGATACCGTCGGATTCAGGTGGTCGTAGTAAAGAACCAGAGGATAGGGCTTTTGTTCGAGGAACGACAGACGCGTGCTGAAATTGTATAACGTGTCGTCGCTGCGGTTGGAGCCCGCGTTCGTATCCAGGCGATTCTGAACCTGCATCGGTCCCCCACCCACATCCACCTTGAGGAAGTTGGGATGGTAGACGTAGCCGTGGGTGAAGATATTGAGCTCTTCCTGGAAAGTAGCGCGCTTCTCGTGCGGCTGCACCACACCGTTCCCGCTCGACGTCTGTTCGTCGCCGAGATAACGCAGGGTGATGTTGCCCTCCACCCCCGTCATCCGGTAGGGTGCGACCTCCTGTCCCAGAACGATCCTTGGAATACACGATACCGCCGACAGGCCGACCAGTGCGGCACGCAAACAACCTAGGCGAAAATCGTACATGCGTGCGGAACCTCATATCAGACCTGCGATAGGCGCGGCATAACCCGCGCCCTGCTTCGTTGCCTCCCTGCTGGCACTGAACCCACGGTCCGCGCCGCCTCGGTGGCGGTAAAAACCGTCATCATTACCCATCGCGGCGCACCATCACCCAGAGGGCTGACCATGCTATTGCACATCGCCTTGCACATTGCCGCCCCGCTTCGCTGCATCGCCAGGTTTCGTCTGCACGGCCGGTTGCGCGCGGTCGTCCTGCGGTGAGCTGTAGTCCATGCCTTCCAGCGTGCCGAAACCATAGACATTGACTTTGTTCTCGCCAAACTGGCTGACCACGAGGATGAGATACTCGATCTTGAACTTGGGGTCGGCATACCCCTGGAAATAACGCACGTTGTCGTAATCGATCACCACTTGCGTGGGCAGATTGATGTTTTCCGGTTCGTCACCGGGCGCGCCGAAGAACAGCAGCAGCTTTCCCTCGGGCGTGAGTATCTGGATGTTTTCGAACGCCGCGTCCACCGCGTAGATACGTCCGGTTTTATCCAGCGCCACTCCCTTGGGGCGGGCGAACTGCCCGAAGCCGGTACCGATAGCGCCAAAGCTGCGGACGTACTTCCCCTCCAGGGTGAATTTTTCGATACGGAAATTACCCGTATCCGCCACGTACACATGACGGTCCGGTCCGATGGCCAGGTTGGTCGGAAAGACAAACTCACCCTCTTTCGATCCAGCCTTGCCGAACTTGAAGAGCAACTCCCCCGACTGCCTGGCCAGCACCTGCACCTCGTTGTGCTTGAGATCCGTGACATAGAGCCGGTCTCCGTCCAGCGCCACATCCCCAGGCTTGAATTGGTCCTTGGCGCCGTAGGCCCGCACAAAACCATCGTCCTTATCGAAAACCAGGACCTGGTCCCGGCCGGTGTCCGTCACGTACTTGGTACCATCCTGATCGATGGCGATATTAATGGGCTTCTGCATCCCGCCGCCGCCGGCTCCGGCCACCAGCTTGAAGCGCTTGTTCTCCAGATCGAACACCGCGTAACTCGGACCCCGGGCATCCACCACGTAGATCTTGCCCGCGTATATCGCTACGCCATAGGGTTTCTTGACAACGCTGGTCTCCGCCGCATCCCTGCCCAGAATGAAATCGAAAAACGCACTGTGCCGGCCACCGACGTCGTTGGGACCGGAAAACGTTGCGAGATACTGGATGCGCGGGGGATTCGGAAGCGGGGGGTAAAACACGGCGGCGCGCTCGGCTTTCTGGGGTGCGCTGGCACAACCCGCCAGCGTGAAAGCCACCAAGCCCAGCATACCTAGCGTCCGGCGCCTGCGCGCTGATCTGTCACGTACCGCCTGCGTATACTCGGCCATAGTCACTGCCCAAATCGGGCCCTGGATAAAGTTATGATTATTGTGAGTCGGCTCTTAAAATTATATTTTTTGTTGTCGCGGGTGCCCCGAAGATTCCGTTTCCCTGCGGGACACACCAGGGAAGCGGGACAGCGGAAGACACCGGTTCAATCTAACCCAACCCACACCTTACGTCTTGGTTATTTGTTGTGGCAGGTCAGGCAGATCGAGCTCCCCGCCTTACTGACTCTGAGCAGCGGAGCGCCCACGCCCGTACCGTTAGCGGCGGTAAAGTTATTATGCACATCATGGCACGAGGCGCACTCCAGCTTGCCGTTAAACAGCATCAGATTTGCGACGGTGCCCGTCTTGGTCTTGGTACCGCCCGATCCCACCACCACACTCTTGGTGCTGGGATCGAACAGCGCCCCATCAGCAGTGGCCAAGGCTGTATCGAAGGTGAAACCGATGGGATGGTCGTTCGCCAGGCTGCCTTGGGCAGCCGCACCCACCGCCTTGCTGCCGGTCATCACCCCGGCTGTGCCGGCACCACCGCCAAAGCTATCGATCGCCACAGTGCCGTCATGGCAGGAAAGGCAGAGTTTCGATACGCCGCTGGGTTGCGCCAATGGTCCGCCGTTCAGGGTGCCACTGCTATACAAGGTGTAGGTGGCGGTGGTCAACGTATGATTCCACAGAGGGGCATCCGCTACGGTGGTATTGCCGCCGTGCGGAGTATGACAGGCGACGCAGATCTGTCCACCGGACCAGTTCGAGGTCGAAAAGTCATGCGCCGAACCGGTAATGGTACCGGCCCATGCCGTGCTCCCAAGAAACAACCCGACCACCCCCACCAATACCCGCTTACCGACGTGATTAAAATGAACGCTTGCACTATTTTTCATCTCTATTCTCCTTTGCTGTCTGTACAGTGACGCATGAACCGGAAAGCCAGCTTACGAATCTTCAGTACAAAACCATTACCACGTTCGGTCAGTGATATGCCTTATCCCCAAGGCGTCGTGCTGCGTCGATCCTTAAGACACCTCGAACCGACTTGACTAGCCGTTCGCACCCCGTCAAGGCCGAAGCAGGAACGTCGGTAGCGCGACGAAGGCGGTTCCTGTTTCCCCTTTCCCCGCACTGTCCTGGCGCCAGCCCCGACACCTTTGTCGATTTCTGGTCTTCTTTATCGCGCATATACGAGGTGATTTCATTGATGTGAGTCAAGTATGAAAGCTTTATACATATCCATTTATAGATATAAAAATGTCGCGCATACGTCGACAGGTAGCGCTCAACAGGATAATACGGCGCGGGAAGAAACATGAGCAGATTGCTCGGAGATTAACTGACGGCGCAAACAGGGAACCTCTAAACAAGTCCTCGCGGTTTTTGTAGAGTGCGCCCCGCGCACCGGAGAGAGGCGATAGTCTCAACCGTCTCGCATGAAAACCGACTTAGTCAGAGCTTCCCTGGTGTCCTGAATCTAAAATTCGCATACAAAGTGCTACGAAGTAGCCATCGCAATGTAGGGTGCGCCCTGCACACCGATCGACGGAGCGGTGCGTGGGACTTGCAGCCCAGGGTGCAACAAAACCCGTTGCACCCGTTCGGCGGCGTGAACACACGTTATAATGGCTCTTAGGCAGGGCACTGCACGTTATTGTGTTCACGAAAACTCCACCTCACCCTACCACCCGGGGAAAATAGTTGGACGAACCCTGACTCAGGATACTAGCGTACGTTGGCTGGTCCGCCACGGCGCGCAGCGCGAGATTTAACGCTACAGCGGGTCGTCGCGATGCGACGACCACCCATGAAAATTTTTGTGACGCAACAGCTTGCACTAACGCGACACCGCAACGATTACCCTGCCACGGCGCCTACGCGCAACCGTGGCTGGACCTTGCGCTCCAGAAAGCGAATC
>JAYUFH010000068.1:0-6970 GCA_043738765.1 Pseudomonadota bacterium
ACCGACCCGCCGACAGTGGGTATCGCGTGCCCGACACGTCATACCAGTGACGTCATGCCCGACACGCTGATATCCTTCTTATTTATATTCCTGCGCACATCATGAAACTTCAGCGCAACAGTCATTCGCTGTGTAGCAAAAGCTGTACCAGCTTTGACGAGGCCCTCACTCACCCCTGCAGGTGCACCTCAAGACCAGAAAACTCCCGCACTATTCGCGCATACTCATTCGTGCACGGTGCGGAGTCCATCGACCCGCGACAGAAACCGGGTGGCACTGCCGCCCGAACGGGTAATCAATACCCGATTCAACACGCTGTGCGTGGTGTGCCCAGAATTTAAATCTCCGTCACAGTGGTTAAGGGAATCCCCAGCACTCATCCAAAAGAGTTACCGATGTAGAGCGTGCCACCCAGTACCGTTGGGTGGTTGTAAGTAAAGGTCCCACCGACGGTATAGCGCTTGAGAACGGCGCCGGTGGTTGCGTCGAAGGTGTACAAGTCACTCCCCATCGAAGGTATGTGCCTGCCACGACAACCGATAGGGGGTTACAATGAATCACATCTTTCAAATCGGATTCCATCCTATATCTTCAGTCAACGATCTTGAAGCGGTTGCCGATTTTCTGAAATCCCGCTTGTCCAAGGCGTATTCCTGCATTTTACGATAGAAGGTTTTGGTATCGATGCCGCATTGCTGCGCGCTTTGCGCGATATTGCCCTGGGTGTGTCGCAGGCAGTGCATGATATAGGCCTTCTCATACTCCATGACCACGTGCTGCCGGCCATCTTTGAAAGACAGATCCGGTCGGAATAAGCCCAGGGGTTGCGCGCGCACTGGCGCTGCACGTGTCATGGGTTCGATATCGGCGATAATCTCGCCTGTCGCCATTACGGCGGCGCGCTCTATTACATTAGCCAGTTCACGCACATTGCCTGGCCAATCGTTGTCCAGCAGCGCGCGCATGGCTGCGTGGCTGAAGCCACGAAGTTTACGTCCGGTTTTTTCGCAAAAAGTACGCAGGAAATTCTCGGCCAGCAGCGGCACATCCTCCATGCGTTCACGCAACGGCGGCAGGTGGATGCGCACCACATTCAAGCGATAATAAAGATCCGAACGGAAGTTACCCGCAGCCACCGCCTTCTCCAGATCTTTATTGGTAGTCGCGAGTATGCGCACATCCACCGGTATGGTCTCGTTGCCGCCGACGCGCTGGATTTCCTTTTCCTGCAAAACACGCAGCAGCTTCACTTGCATCGCGACCGAGATGTCGCCGATCTCGTCCAGCAGCAGCATACCGCCGGCGGCGTATTCGAACTTGCCGCGGCGCGCCTGCACCGCCCCGGTGAACGCGCCACGCTCATGCCCGAACAACTCACTCTCCAGAAGAGATTCCGACAGCGCGCCGCAATTGATGCGCACGAAGCGCTGGGCGCGCCGGTTGCTGTTTGTATGGATGGCGTGCGCTGCCAACTCCTTGCCAGTACCGGTTTCGCCGGTGATAAGCACGGTCGTATCGAGATCCGCCAGGTTGCGCATCATACCGAAGACTTCGGTCATCTTAGGGCTCTTGCTGATGATTCTGTCAAAGCGATACTGATCACCGACCTGCACGCGCAATGTGCGCACCTCCTCCATCAGGTCCTGGCGTTCCAACACCCGGCGCACCACCAATAGCAGTTCCTCGGGTGAGAATGGCTTCTGGATGAAATCCGCAGCACCCGCCTTCATGGCATTCACCGCCGTGTCGATGGTGCCATGTCCGGTCACGATGACCACGGGCAGGTCCGGCAGGAACGTACGGATTTCGCCCATCAGCTCCAGACCCGACATTTCCGGCATTAACTGATCAGTGAGCACGAGCCCAAAAACATCCGCACGCAACAGCGTAAGGGCCTCAACCCCTGAGGCCGCTGTCTGTACCAAAAAACCCGCGGCGGCCAGCACACTGTGTGTCAGGTCTCGGTGCGACTCCTGATCATCCACGATAAGAACGGTTCGATGTTTCATACCTGCGACTCCTCTGCCGCCGACACCGGCAGCACAAAAATGAATTTAGTGCCCTGACCCAGGGTACTCTCGACACGTACGCTGCCACCGTGGGCCTCGATAATGCGCGTGGTCATCGCCAAGCCCAGGCCTGTACCGCCAGACTTGGTTGAAAAAAATGGAAGAAACACCTGTGCCAGATTACTGCCGGCTATACCGACGCCGCTGTCGGCAAGGACTACGGTGACACTGTTCGGTCCTGGTCCGGGACGCGCCTCCACGCGTAACCGCCCACCCCCGGGCATGGCCTGCATGGCGTTCTTAAGTACGTTACTGAAGGCATGCTCCAGTTTGAATACGTCGGCGATGATCTTGGGCAGGTGCGGCGAGAACTCGCGTTCGATGTACAGGCCTGGGTTCTGGTCGCCCACTGTCAGTGGGGTCAGCAGGTCGTCAAGAATAGCGCTAAGATTTACCGGCGTCAGGTGCAGCTGTAAGGTTCGACTGTAATCCAACAGATCGGACACCATATGATCCAGTTTGGCGATGCTGCGAGTCAAGCCCCGGTGCAGGTTGTGGTCGGCTGCTTTGGCGCTATCCCCTGCTGACAGGGATGACGCGGCCATCAGGATGCTGCTGAGAGAGTTACGGATCTGATGGGCGATCCAGGCGGATACCTGGCCGATCGAGACCATTTTTTCACCCTCGATCAACGCGCGCTGCATGGCCCTGGCCTGGGTCACGTCACGACCGATACAGACCGCGCCGACGAGCTTACCCGTGTTGTCGCGCAATGGTGACATGGTCAGTTCCATGTCGACCACACTGTGGTCTTTGCGCCGCATACAAACAGCTTCGTTTTGCACCGCCCTGCCACTGTGTACCGTGGCATACAGGCGATCATGTTCGGCTGGCTCGCAATACAACACGGCGGATGACAGGCCGGCGATTTCCACACGCGTGTAACCCAGGATACGCTCGGCGGCCGGATTAAACTCCACGATGGAATCATCCAGCGCAGTGGTCGCGATCACGTCTTCCGAGTGATCCAGGATGTTGGCGAGATAGTCGCACGTCTCCTTATAAGCGCGCCGTTGCTCCTCGATCTTATTCAACTGGACCTGAAGATCGACGGCCATGTGATTCAGGCTGCGGGCTAGCCGGCCGATCTCGTCCTCGCGCAATACCGGTGCACGCGCCTGCAGGTCGCCCGCCTGCAGGCGCGCCATGTGCGCGCCGAGGGAGCGCAGCGGCTGCACCACCATGCGGGAAAACACCCGTTGAATAAGCAGGATCAGTACAATCAGCGAAAACAGGATAGTCCCTCCGGTAAACATCGCCGTATTGCGCAGCTCCCGTTTCAGTTCGGAGCCGAGTTCCGCGGTGCGTTGCACAATCTTTTTCCGGGACATACCCACCTCCACCCTCCCCAGCGTGGCCATGTCGTAATCGATGTTGCGTTGGATAATCAATAAAGATTGATCGTGCCGGGCACTCTCGAGCACAGACGGATACGTTTCGGGATTTATGCCGAGGCCGCGCGCGAGAAAATAGGGGTTATCGGGCCTGAGGTAGTGTGTGATCGGTTTGCCCGCGGTATTGAAAATCACGGTGTACACGATATCGGGGTCGACGGACATCTCCTCGACATAACCCTCCAGCAGTAAATAATCGTAGGACAATATTCCCGGCGGGGCGAGGCGTGCCAGAAACGTGACAGTGGCATTGCCCTTGTTGGACAATTCCTGGGTGAAATCCCGCGTGTCCCGCTCCAGGCGCTCCAGGATTATCCGCCGCTGATTGGCGTACACCGCCACGCCCAGCAGGGTCATGGAGACCATCACGAACACCACCAGCATCAGGACAAAACGCGCCTGGATGCCATACAGCTGAACGATCCAGCGTCTAACGCGCGACATTCGTCTGCTCTGCCATCAAACGAATCACCACAGCGTATTCGGCGTCAGTCGCCGCATCAAAGCGCTGTGCACCAATTTTCCCAAGGATAGCCGGGCCATCCACTGTTGCGGGCAGCTCCAACAGCGCCGCGAGGATGCGCCGTACCAGGCGCGGGTCGAGATCGCCACGCACCGCTACCGGCAGTTGCGGAATCGGTTGGCTCTCCGCCAGTATATGCAGTCGCTTCACATCAACCTTACGCAGGATTTCAGGTCGCTGTAGCAGCGGTGCGCCTATGCCCGCCGCCTGCGCCATTTCGTTGTACACCGCCAGCAGGGCGTTGGGCGGATTCTTGGTGAATATCCGCCGGTAGTCGCCGGGCCCCAAGCCCGCCGCACGCAAAATGGATTTCGCCAGGACATAGCTCACGATGGCTTCCGGGTCGCCAAAGGCAATGGTCTTGCCACGCAGATCACTGATTTTATTCAGTCCGCTGTCGTCACGCGTGACGATCAGCGCGCTGATGGTGCACGAAGGACTTTCGCATATTTTGGCGATGGCCTGATAACCCGCGATGCGATGGGCCTTGACGTATTGCGCTTGATTCAAATAGACAAGATCGAATTCCTTCGCGTAAACCCGCTGCATGAAGGAAGCGAAATTCTTGTCGGTCTCGATGACAACCCGGCGACCGAGGGAGATACGCAAGGCGCGCGCCAGGGGGGTGTAATTGCGCACCATGATCTGTGGGCTGGATCGGGGAAAGACACCGAACAGCAGCGGCGGGTCTTCTGCCGCAGTCACCGGCGAGCCCACGAAGACGGCCCATGAAAGGAGTAACGAACAGACAGCGGCCCTGCCCAAGACATGGCGTTTCGACATTGCGCAGGGAAAGATGTTGACCATTATCACTTACGCATCGCGCCAGGTGGTTATCGTGTTCATGCCCGTGATGCAGATTGCACCACCGGCGTGAAGTCTATTCGCACACGCCACACCGCCACCTGATATCCGTGCACCCACAGCACGAACGAGACAGGCCCTTCTTCCCTGAAACGCTTTTTATTATCGCAGACCGAGTACGTCCTGCATGTCAAACAGGCCTGTTTCTTTTTCCGCCAACCACCCTGCTGCGCGCAGCGCGCCTTTGGCAAAGGTCATGCGGCTACTGGCCTTGTGTGCGATCTCGATCCGCTCGCCCTCCTCGGCGAACAACACGGTATGATCGCCCACGATATCACCGGCCCGAATCGTGGCAAAGCCGATAGTCTGACGGGACCGCTCGCCGGTCACCCCTTGGCGCCCGTACACCGCGGAGGTCGAGAGATCCCGTCCCAGCGCTGCTGCCACGATCTCGCCCATGCGCAGTGCGGTCCCCGACGGGGCGTCGACTTTGTGGCGGTGATGCGCCTCGATGATCTCCACATCCACCTCGTCGCCCAGCACCCGCGCGGCTATGTCCAACAGCTTGAAGCACAGGTTCACGCCGACACTCATGTTGGGTGCAAACACGATGGCGGTTTGTTGCGCGGCCGTGGCGATGCGCTGCTTGCCGGCGGCATCGAAGCCAGTAGTGCCGATGACCATTTTCTTTCGCGCCTTGCGGCACGCGTCCAGGTAGATCAGGGATGCCTCGGGGCGGGTAAAATCCACCAGCACGTCCAGTCGCGCCAGCGCCTGGCCCGGGTCATCGGAGATCAGCACGCCCAGCTTGCCCAAACCGCAAAGTTCACCGGCGTCGGCGCCGATCGACGGGCTGCCGGGACGATCAAGTGCGGCGACCAGCTCCATGTCTTGGTCGCGCTGACACGCCTCGATCAAATTGCGGCCCATGCGTCCGGCGGCGCCGGTGATTCCTATTCTAGTCATACCCATCCTCTCGCGTATACTTTGTGGGTGAAGGATAAAGGATTTGCCTGCGGGTGGCTAACGGCTGCGGTGTGGCTGGCGCACGACCACGGTACTACACTCAAATTAAGGACTTGGAAGATAACGATGGAAAAAGAATATTTAACCATACTGCTGCACTTGTGCCTGGCGGTCATCGCCGGCGGCATGATCGGCCTGGAACGCACCTACCACGGTCGCCCCGCCGGCTTCCGCACCCATACCCTGGTGTGCACAGCCTCCAGCCTGTTGATGCTGGTCACGGTCTACCAGTGGCAGTTATTTGCCAGCGCGCCCATCGAGACCGTGCGCGTCGATCCCACGCGCCTGGCCCAGGGCATCATGACCGGCATCGGTTTTCTCGGCGCCGGGGTGATCGTCAAGGAGGGCTTGACGGTGCGCGGGCTGACCACCGCCGCGTCCATCTGGATGACCGCCTCCATCGGTATCCTCATCGGCATCGGCTTTTACTTTCCCGCAGCGGTCGCCACCTTTCTCACCCTCGGCACCCTGTCGGTATTCCGCTGGATCGAACTGGTCATGCCCGCACTCTACTACGGTCACCTGGAGGTACGCTTCCTGCGCAAAGAAGCGCCCACCGAACAGGAGTTGTGCGCACTCATCGGCCAACACGGATTTACCGTGGCCAACATGAGCTATGGCATGCGCGAGGAAGGTAAATATATTGAGTACCAGATGACCGTGCGCGGCAAGGACCGTGACGACTCAAGCAAGCTGGCCGAAAGCCTGACACAGTTGGACAAGGTCCTGGAGTTCCGCCTCACACCGGCGGGGGACTGAGGTCAGGCCTGCGTAGCCTGCGGCGATAACGGACTCGGCTTGAGACTCGGTTTGGCGCGCACTGCCGACGACCGCCAGCGGTGGACAATCCGGTAACCCAGCAGCAGGCCTAATACAGCGGCGTAGATCAACGGCTGGGTGAGATCTTTCTTCACCAGCCAAAGATAGTGCACCACCCCGCCGATGGCGATCACGTACACCAGGCGATGCAGCAACTGCCAGCGTCGGCCACCCAGCCTTTTTATCATCGCGTTGGTGGAGGTAAGCGCGAGCGGCAGCAGCAACATGAACGACGTAAAACCCACGGTGATAAACGGACGCTTGATGACGTCCTTGACGATGGCCGGCCAGTCAAAGAACTGGTCGAGCCAGAAATAGGTAACGAAATGCAAGCA
>JAYUFH010000069.1:0-6964 GCA_043738765.1 Pseudomonadota bacterium
AATTTCACGCTGTAGGAAGTGGCCTTCCCGGTCTTGTCCGTTTCCACGGCGATGTTCACCAGGCCGAAATTCACATTGACGCCGGCGAACACTTTCGAATAGGAAAAATCCTCTCCGACCAGTCCAGGCACGCCCACCGGCGTGCTGCTGACCCAGACCTTGCCGAGTCCGGCGTAGGGGGTGACCAAGGTAAAGCCTTTGGAAATGGAAATATCCACGCCCTTGGTATTGAAGTCCAATTGGTTGACACCTTGCAACGTACTGTAGCTGCCACGCAGTGCCAAAGCCGGGGTGGCGACGCCGCCCTTGAGCAAGGCATAGCGCAACTCTGCACCCCACAATTTGATGTTGCTGTTGGGGATGGCGGAATAAAATGCGCCGACGTCAACGCCCAGGGGCAGGCCTTTGTGGACGTGCAGTTTGGGTACCACCAGGGTGCTGCCGGAGTTGCCGTTGGTGGCTTTTTTATAGACAGCGGCATTTTCCAGTTTCGTGCTGTTGCCTTCCAGGCTGATGTCGAAGCCGGTGATGCCTAAGGGTTCGGCGGGTATCACCGCTTTATAGCTGAGGGCGGCACCCAGGTCTTCGGACAGCAGGCGGAATTCGCTCTGATTGATGAGATTTATCGAGTTGATATTGGCGGCCGCCTGGGCGGTACCGGCCGTGGACACGAGTAGGGCGGTGAGGGCGATGCGACGAAACATGGGGTATCTCCTTGTGTGGGGGCGATGCGGAAAATACTACAGTTTATAAACCGACAGAAGCGGTATTTGTAGGGTGGGCATCGCCCACCACACGGATCTCCGATTGACGCCGCTGGTGGGCGATGCTTCCAACCCGGGGTGCAACAAAACCTGTTGCACCCGTTCGGCGGCACGAACACACATTATAATAGCTCTTAGGCAGGGCACTGCACGTTATCGTGTTCGTGAAAACCCCGCCTCACCCTACGTTTAATCCAGACCCAATTCTCAAAGTATATAGACTGATTTAAATTTAAAGTATATAGACCGATAAAAGCAGCAGGCCATAACCGCCAATCAGAAGATAAACGGCGAGCTTGTTGAGTACATGCAACACCGGGCCGATATAGGCGATGTGGCCCAGGGGGATGAACAGCCCGATGAGTCCGAAGATAAACAACAGCAAGCTGATGAACGCGCTGTTGCGTGAGGGGGCGCTGGCCTTCATGTGTGACGGTCTCCGTAGCGTGATGATATCGTGGCGGCGATTATGCGGGCGGAAAAATCTTGTCCGGATTAAGGATGCCCTTGGGATCGAACTGTAATTTTATACGCCGCATCAAATCCAGCGTAATGGGATCAATGGCGCGATTGATGTAGTCGCGTTTTTCCCGCCCGATACCGTGTTCCCCCGAGAGCGTGCCCCCGAGGGCCAATACCAGATCGAACACGCGGCTGAGACAGGGTTTGGCGTTCTCCGCCTGGCGCGGGTCCTGGGCGTCGTACAGCAGATTGACATGGATGTTGCCGTTGCCCGCATGCCCAAAATTCACGATGGGAATGGCGTACTCACGGCTGAGGGCGGCGAGGCCATCGATCAGATCGGCGATGCGCGATACCGGCACGACCACGTCTTCGTTGAGTTTGTTGGGGGCGATGGTGCGCAGGGCCGGGGACAGGGCTTTGCGCGTGGCCCACAGCGCCGCTGCCTCCGCGGCTGTCTGCGCGGCCTTGATCTCCACGAGTCCGTGGCCGGAGGCCGCAATGCTGACGGCCTGCACGGCGCTGTGCATGCTGCTTTCCATGCCGTCCACTTCTATCATCAGCAGGGCGCCGGCGGTGCGAGGTAACACGGCGGATGAGTAGGCGCGGATCATTTCGATGGCGGCGGCATCGATGAACTCAAGGGCGCAAGGGGTGACCGGCTGGGCCATGATGCGCGCCACCGCCGCCGCCGCGTCGGTCATGCTGGCATAGATCGCCTGCAGCGTGCGTTGGGTCTGGGGCAGTGGTGTGAGTTTGAGTGTTGCTTCAGTGACGATGGCCAGGGTGCCCTCCGAGCCAATGATGAGACGTGTCAGATCGTAGCCCACGACACCCTTGGTGGTATAAACGCCGGTGTGGATCTCGTCGCCGGTACCGGTGACCGCGCGCAGCCCGAGCACATTTTCCCGGGTGGTGCCGTACTTCACCGCGCGCGGCCCGGCGGCGTTGTGCGCCAGGTTGCCGCCCACAGTGCAGAAGGCGGCACTGGTGGGGTCGGGCGGCCAGAAAAATCCCACTGCCCGCGCGGCATCCTGCACCGCCTGATTGGTGACACCGGGCTCAGTCACGATCACGCGGTTGGCCGGATCGATTTTCACAATGCGCGTCATGCGTTCGAGGGACAGCACCACGCCCGCGCGCAGGGGTATCGATCCACCGCAGGTGCCGGTGCCGCGGCCGCGCGCAGTCACAGGGATGGCGTGTTCGTAACACAGGCGGACCACAGCGGCGACCTGGGTGTGCTGTGTGGCGAACACCACCACGTCGGGCAGGTGATGCTTGCGCGAATTATCGTAGCCATAGGTCCAGCAGTCGGACGGCTCGGTGAGCACGTTGGCCGCACCGACAGATGCCTGCAAGGCGTGGAGGAAGTCCGGTGACAGGGTGTGCATGACGTCAGACCGGCGCGGGCGCCAGCCTTGGGCAGGGCCTAGTCGACATATTCGAAAAGTTTCACCACCCGTTCGATCCCGCTCACGCGGGTGGCGGCGTTGGTGGCGAGTCCACTTTCCTGCTGGCTGACCAGGCCCATGAGAAACACCGACGTGTTCTCCGTGACCACCGTGACACGCGCGGCATGCAGGCCGTGGGTGGCAATCAGGCGCGACTTGACCTTGCCGGTGATCCAGGCGTCACGTGAGCGTTGGGAAAAGGTGCTGGGCGGTGCGATGCGTACCTCGTTCACGATGCGCCGGATGCTGGCGATGTTGCGTACAGCGGCGAGCAGGCTGTCGCGCACCTCACCGGTGGGCGCCTCGCCGCTCAGCAGCACGATGCCGTTGACACTGGTTACGTTGACATGCGCATCCCGGTAAGTGGGATCGGTGGTCAGTATGCCGGTGGCTTTGAGCTCGACGGCGGAATCGTCCACCATGGAGCCTAGCGTGCGTCGGTCGTGCGCGCAGCCCTGCAGCAGCACCAGCAGCAGTAGCACGCCGATGGAAATGCGACGCCGTAGGGTGCCCGGGCGGGTGGCGAGTGTGGCGGAGGGCAACATAGGTTCTACTCCTGTTCGAAAGAAAGTTTGTCTAAATGACATCGGCAAAAAGTATCGCTGTCAGTGACCCGGCTCCCGCCCGTGTTCTTGGGCGGCTTGGGGCATGGGAGCAACCGTGGCCGTCAAGATACCCTATCTTGACGCGCGCCAGGTCATTGCCAAACATGACACCTTAAATGCCGCACAGTCGTGGCACGCGTAGGGTGGCATCGCCCACCACACACGGCTGCGTGTTGGCGCTCCGGTGGGCGATGCCACCCTACAACACGCGCCTGGCTAAAAAATTTCCGTGCAAGGTTCATATCCCAAACGCGTCCGGCAGCCAGTTGAATGTGTAGCGTGTTGAATGCTTCGCGTCCGTGGCGCTGGCCGGCGTCATGGCCACGACGTCAAACCGGCAGGATACCCCGGCGCGCTGCGGATGCTGTTGCAGGTAGTGTTCGGCGGTGGCGCGGATCTTGGCCTGCTTACGCGCGTCCACCGTTTCCGCGGGAGAACCATAACGGCTGGACAGCCGGTAACGAACCTCGACGAATACCAGGATATCGTCGTGGCGCATGATCAGGTCGATTTCACCGTAGCGACTGCGATAGTTGCGTTCGAGCAGGCGCAGCCCCTGGCGTTGCAGGTGGTCGCAGGCCTGCTGTTCGGCATCATGTCCCTGCCTTAGGTGGTTGGGGGGTCTGTCGGTCATCGTCGACTTCAAATTGTCCCTTGTATTTGAAGAAAGTATCCAGCAGTTGTGGCACGCCTTTGTGGAATTTTGCCCACAGCAACTGGCGATGGAAACGGCCGTCGCGTTCCAGGCTGAGACCGCTGGTGACACCGCTGAAGTGTACGGAGTTTTCGCTGCTCATGCGATTGAGTTGCGGAATGATGGCATACGCATCCACGCCGAGGGCGTAGAGCCGGTCCAGCGGGCTGTGGGCGTAGGGCCAGTCGTGTTGCAGCGTCTGGCGCAGGGCCTGGACCTTGCCATCACCCACCAGCATCCACGGCATGTCACCGAACATGATGCCATCCAGGTCTACGTCCAAAACCGGATTACCCTGCCCGGTAAAGACGTGGGAGGTGGCATAGACCGGCAGGCGCAAGGCGCGATTGTAATTCAGCTGCGGTTTGATCAGGCGCGCGCTCTTGGCATCCGCCGCGAGAAACAGGAAGTCCACGTCTTCCCGCGGTCGTGGTTCGAATTTGAGTTTGGCCTTGAGCACGCCTTCCAGTGTTTCTTTGCGCTGCTCGCTCTGGGTGATATTGAGCAGGTTCTTGATGGTCCCCGAGTAATCCGCCTGTTCCGGCAGATACGCCTGGGCCGATAACACGATGCCTCCGAGGCGTTGCCAGGCATTGTTGAACGCGGCCGACATGCGCTGACCCCAGGGTGTGTCCGGATACAACACAAGCGCGCGCCGGTGGCCGTCCAGATAGGCGCGTTCCGCGCTCTGCGCTGCCTCCTGCTCTGGCGGCAGGCCAAACTGGAAGACGTATTTCGCCGCATCTCCCAGGTCTTGGGTGGTGGGGCCCAGTAACAACGTCGGTGTCTGCATATGGCCTTGCTTAACCAATTGGTCGATCGCCTCCAGCCCCAAAGGGCCGACCACCAGTTGTGCGCCGTCCTGCACCGCCTGGGCGTAGTAGCGTCCAATCTGCGTCGGATCGGCGCCCGCGTCGTAGAGCTTGACCAGGGGCTTCTCCGGATTGGGATTGTTGGCGTCCATGGCCATGAAGCCGTCACGCACCGCACCCGCCGCCTGGGCGTATTCGGAGGTCAGCGGCAGCAGCAGGGCGATGCGGTCGATGCGACCGATAACGCTCGGTACCGGGCGCGCCAGGGTCTGGAGAAAGGCGGCGGAGGCCGGGTGCTGTGGATGGGATTTTTTCCATTCGTCGATGGCGATGCCCAGGCGGTGGGTGCCGTAAGAATTATCCAGCACCGTGATGGCCAGATCCAACCAACCGTTCAGCACCGGGTCCTGGGAGGCGTCACGTTGAGCTTTAAGCTGAGTGCGGCTCTGAGTCTCCAGCACGTGCCACAGTTGCCGCTGGTTGCGCGCGATCTCGTCCGCGGCGACGATGTATTTCTCGCGAGCGATCAGGCTTTTGGCCGCGTTCCACGGGCGTTCCAGGGTCAGTTCCGCCTGGGCACGCACGCGATAGATCTCCGCCAGCTGCATTGGATTGAGGTTGCGGGTTTTTTCCGCCTGCGCCAGCAGTTTCAATCCTTGTTCCGGCTGACCTTCGAGGGCGGCGATCTGCGCCTCCAGGATGCGCTTGCGCGCGAGGAACGCCGGGTCGAGGTTGGCGACATTGATCAACGGTATCTTCTGTCGAGCTTCGCCCACCTGGGCGGCCTTAATGATGGCGTCCACCGCCTTCAACTCGAAGTCCTGTTGCTGAGGCGGCTTGACCAGTTTGGCGAGGCGTTCGTATTCGCGCGCGGCGAGCACGTATTCACCGGCCTGTTCCGCCTGAACCGCAGCCTCGAGTGTCACGGGTGTTTCGGTTGCAGCTTCGGGTGCTGCGGGTCGTAGGGTCGTGCGCGGGCCGCCGCACGCTGTCAGCAGTAGCAGGCCGGCGAGGAGTATCGGGCGTAAGGATTTATGCACGTTGATCGGTTTCATGCCGTTAGGTCGTATAGACTGGGCCGACAGTATCTTAAAGTGGAGGTGTGCGTGTCAAACAAGTCGGGGATTCTTTATGTGGTGGCGACGCCCATCGGCAACCTGGAGGACCTCTCGCCCCGGGCGGTGCGTATTCTCAGCCAGGTCGACTTGATTGCCGCCGAGGACACGCGCCACAGCGGTCGTCTGCTGCAACACTACGCCATCGCGACACGCATGACGGCCTTGCATGAGCACAATGAGCGCGCCCGAGCCGCCACGTTGATCGAGGATTTGTGCGACGGACGGTCGTTGGCGCTGATCAGTGACGCTGGCACGCCGCTGGTAAGCGACCCGGGTTTTAACCTGGTGCGAGCGGCCCATGCAGCGGGGATTACGGTGGTGCCGGTGCCCGGGGCGTGCGCGGCTATCGCTGCCTTGTCGGCGTCGGGTCTGCCCACGGATCGTTTTATCTTCGAAGGCTTTCCGCCGGCCAAACAAGCGGCGCGTGTGAGTTATTTTCAGGGTCTGCGACAGGAGTCGCGTACCCAGATTTTCTACGAATCCAGCCATCGCCTCAGGGAGAGTCTGGCGGATATGGTCAGCGTTTTCGGCCCAGAACGTCCCGCCGTCGTGGCGCGGGAATTGACCAAACAATTCGAGACTATTCGGTCGGCGTCTCTGGCGGACTTGTGCGCCTGGATCAGTGCGGATCCGGATCAGCAACGCGGCGAGATGGTGGTGTTGCTGGCCGGTGCCCCGCCGGAAGAACGGGAAAAGGACGGGGAGGCGGAACGGATACTGCGCCTGTTGCTGGCGGAACTCCCGGTGCGGCAGGCCGCCGCCCTCACGGCGCAGATCACCGGACAGAAAAAGAATCAATTGTATGAGCGTGCCCTGGAGCTGGTGCGCGACACTACGCCCGGGCCAGAGGCGTGAGACTACGCGGGTCCCGCCGCCGCGAGTTGGTGGCCTGAAGCAGGTACTTACTTGCATGAGACTTACTTAAAGCAATGGCGCTGTGTATTCTGGCACAGTTATGTAGGGTGGGCATCGCCCACCAGCGGAAGGTGATCGATGCCCCGCACGGTGGGCAATGCACCGGAAACTGCTCCTGCGTTTGCCCCAAGGGGCCTGGC
>JAYUFH010000070.1:0-2636 GCA_043738765.1 Pseudomonadota bacterium
GGGAGTGGGGTTGGGTAACATCCGGCGCGTGGTGGATTTGAAAGCCGCGAGCGCCCAGACCGGTAACGAGGCGGTTGATCTATTGGCGGGGGTAGATGGTTTCGCCGAGGTGTACCCAGAAGATAAATATATCGTGGTGCAACATCTGCAGACCGCAGGGCACGTGACCGGCATGACGGGCGATGGCGTCAACGATGCGCCTGCACTACGCCAGGCCGAAGTCGGCATTGCCGTCAGTAGCGCAACCGATGTCGCCAAGGGCGCCGCCAGTGTCGTTCTGACCGAAGCGGGGCTGACCAACATCGTGGCGTTGGTGGAGCAGGGGCGCACGATCTACCAGCGCATCCTGACGTGGATCATCAACAAGATCAGCCGCACGATCCTGAAGGCGGCCTTCGTCGCCATCGCGTTCGTGCTGACCGGAAAGTTCGTCGTCTCCGCCTTTGCCATGCTGCTGCTGGTCTTCATGACGGACTTCGCCAAGATCGCCCTCGCCACCGACCACGTTCGACCGTCCAGGAAGCCGGAGACGTGGGACATCGGGGGTTTCATCCTGGTATCCGTGGTGCTGGGTGTGGCGATGGTTGCGGAGTCGCTCTTTCTATTGTGGATTGGCTGGTCGCATTTCGGTTTGGCGAGCGACAACAATGCCCTCTACACCTTCAGCTTCCTGACGCTGCTCTACTTTGCCGTGTTCTCCATCGTGTCCGCGCGGGAACGCCACCGGTTCTGGGCGACGATGCCCAGCAAGACCCTCGTGGGGGCCCTCATGGCGGATGCGCTGATGGGAACCGTCCTGACGTTCGTGGGTCTCCCCGGGCTCATGCCATTGCCCTGGTGGCAGACGCTCGCGATTTTCGCCTATGCGATGGTGGCGTGCCTGGTCGTGAACGACGCCGTGAAGGTGGCGCTGATCAAATGGCGTGTTCCCGCGGCGGTCGCCTAGCATTCCGGAGAGGACTGGAATCCGGCCGGAAGCCACGCTTCGTCGGGCCGGTGAGTTCGGACGATTGCACAAACCCTGGTACCACGGTATGCAAATTTTTAAGCGGGAAGATACCCACCCTGCCTCCGTTGTTGAGATGGCTGTTAGTCGGGGACCGTGATGGTTGGTGCCCGCGGGATATGTTGCGGTCGCCAGTGGGCCAGCGCCCAATCCCATAAGGCGTTCAGGTCGCCATCTTGTAATTCCGCTGGCGGCCCTTGTCCCAGAAATTGCAGTGCCGCGTACAGCGGTATCTCAGGCCGCTTCCGGTCGAGCGGCGACGCATAGGTCTGTTTGCTGAGTTTTTCACCGCGCGCATCGATGGCCGCGGGCAGATGCATATAGCCCGGCGTCGGCAGAGACAGCAGCCGCTGCAGATAAATCTGGCGCGCGGTGGATTCCAGCAGGTCGCGACCGCGCACCACTTCGGTGATCCCCTGGGCGGCGTCATCCAGCACCACGGCGAGTTGATAGGCGTAAAAACCATCCGCGCGACGCACCACAAAATCACCGGCCTCAGTCGCCAGCGGGCAGTGGATCATTCCCTGTACCGCGTCCTGGAAGCCGATGACGCTGCTGTCGGTGCGCACACGCCAGGCGCGCGCGGCCCGACCCGCAGGCAGTCCATCGCGGCAGGTACCGGGGTAGACGGGACCGTCGATGCCCGCAAGGCCGGAATCGGAGATTTCGCGGCGGGTGCAGCCGCAGGGATAGATGGCCGCGCCGCGCCGGAGTGTTTCGAGCGCGGCGGCATACGCGTCATGCCGCTGGCTTTGGTAGGTCACCGACTCGTCCCACTGCAGGCCGAAGGCTTCCAGCGTACGCAGTATGTCATCCGCCGCCCGGGGGATTTCCCGCGGTGGGTCGAGGTCCTCCATGCGCACCAGCCATACGCCGTGGTGCGCCCGAGCCTGGAGATAGCTACCCACCGCCGCCACCAGGGAACCGAAGTGCAGTGGGCCCGTGGGCGAAGGGGCGAAGCGTCCGCGATACGGGGCGGGGTGGCCGGCGGCATTGTTGCCGATGCGATCAGTCATGCCACTGGGTAAACGTGTCCACCGCAACACGTGCGGTGCGATAGCGGTTCACGGCGGCGGAGGGATCGGCGTAGCCCAGGGACATGCCGCAGACGAGGGCGCGCTGCGCTGGAATGTGTAACATAGCGCGCACGATATCGGGATACTCGGCGAGGGACGCTTGCGGGCAGGTGGCGAGTCCGCGATCCACCGCTGCCAGCATGACGTTTTGGATAAACATGCCCATGTCCACCCATGATCCGGTGGCGAGGGCCTTATCCACGAAGAACAACAGCCCTGCCGGTGCGCCAAAAAAATGATAGTTGTCGAGCCAAGCGGCCTTACGCCCCTGCGTGTCATCCAGGGTAATGCCTTGGGATTGATACAGGGCGAGGCCACAGGCCTTGCGCCGGGATTTATAGGGCTCCTGCCAGGCCGCCGGGTAATACGCATAATCCGGGTGGTCCGGTGTATCGCTGGCACGCGCCGCCGCCAGGGCCTCGCTGAGTTTTTCCTTGGCGCGACCCGTGACCGCCGCCACCTGCCACGGTTGGGTGTTTACGCCTGAGGGTGCCCAGCGTGCCGCCTCCAGCAGGGTTTCGATGGTCCCGCGATCGACGGGTTGGTCGAGAAAG
>JAYUFH010000071.1:0-18274 GCA_043738765.1 Pseudomonadota bacterium
GGTGATTGGGCGGTTTATGGGGGTGGATCCAAAAAACTTCAGTCCTGACAATCTGCATAGTTTTAACCGGTATAGTTATGGGAATAACAACCCGTATAAGTATGTGGATCCGGATGGACGCGACAACATTGCAGTGGTAACTGACTCAAGGGTTAGCACACCGTCTGATTTAAGTAGCTGGAGAGGACAGTACACGGTGCACGGTTACACCGTGTATCACGTACCAAATGGAACCCCAGTGTGGGCGGCACCTGCTATTGGCCGATTGTTCGGCGAAAAAGTCGGGTCATTTGAAATCTCGTGGGATGCAAAAAGTGCAAATTCGGGAAATCGCGGAACCGTGCTTGGCGACAGCTCAAGAACCGCGGAAGTCAGCCTCGGCGGTGGGAGACATCCGATTCATGTAACCGATGTGGGAGGGGCTAAAGAGGATGTGTTAACCCAAGAGTCAGGTGGTAATACAATAAGTAGATCCAATATTCGCCTGCATTCTGGTGGTCCTTACGGCTCAGATGGATGCGGAGCCACATGTGATGCCAGATCTAAGCGAGACACAGAACGCTCTCTGATCTCGAACATGCCAGCGTTAAGCAGTCCTGGCGAGAGAACTCTCATCGAACTGCCAGCACAGGGGCGTTGATTGTGTTTCAGGACAAAAAAATAGGCAGATGGCTGATGCTGGTCACGGCGTGTATTGTGGTAGCGTGTAAACCACAGTCCCCTGCACCTGCCGCAACTGGTGGAGGAGGCCAAAATGTCACCTACCCGACAACACTGGCTGACATGAATGGCTGGCACGGAATTCAAGTGGTGCGCTCGCCAGCAGATGGGCGGATGAATTGCAGCATTTCATTCCCTCCCAGCTTCGGTATGTCGGAGGAAGAAAGGAACCTCTTAATATATATGGTGGCCCAAAGTAAGGCGGTCCGAAAGAAAACGGACTGCTGGATTTCACCTGATGACATCTATCAAGCATTGAATCAATTACTGCGCTTAGCGGTTGCCAAGCAAAATCCTGTAGCCGCTAGTCTCCTGCTGTATAGCGGCACCACCGAGACACCGTTTAACCTGGATGGTGAAGTGGCCGAAGGGTATACGGAACATTATTTGATTCCGGTATTGGAAAAATATGAGAGACTTGAAACCGTTTTAGACCACGCAAGAGAAAGTGTCATCGCTACTGATATATGTGCAGACCTGCAGTGGCGCGAAGATAGTAAGGACACGGTGTTTAAGAAGCGCATCCAAGCGCTCGTCGGGCGATTACACACAAACGGGATGGGCCGCTTTGCGCGTGAAATTGAGCGTTGCATGTCCGCTCAACGAAAAGGCAACGGCGATATCCCCGTCCTACGATCCTTGGATCAGGCCTCGCCGGCTCGCTGAACAACGGCTAACTGGCCAGCCCTATTGGCCAACCTTGAATAGGGCGCGTACAGAAATCCACAGCCGTCACGACTAACCCCCACTGGTATACCAGCAGGCCGTTGGGTGTCTAGATCGGGCTCGAATATTTCGGGACAAGGAATTATGATGTTCTGCCAGGGTGGCTTATGGGGATGTGGATCCACAGCTTTTCTCAGAACCATATCCTAACAATTCACGAATGATTTTTTAGAGGTTACCTGAAGCGGAGCGGGTCGGTGTCAGCCTTACAGGGATAGCCTGATGAGAACTCCATCAGCGCTTGGCATGATGAATAAGAACGCTGGAGAAACGTGTATGCAACGCCGAATTCTTACCTTAATGATATTGCTGTCGTTTGCATTTTTTGCCACGGTCAGCGCGGCCGCCACGGTGGGCTTTCAGCCCATAAGCTCCACGGTTGTGCCGGGCAGCAGCTTCAGTCTTAATATTGTCGGGCAGGGCTTTTCTACAACCGATGCGTTAGCCATGCTGTCGGGCGGTACTATCGACTTTAGCTATAACAATTCCGTTATCCAAGTGGTATCGGTGTCCGTCGATCCCTACTGGGATTTTCTGCCGGTATCGGGAACCAATATTAGCCTTGGGCACTGGTCCGGAATTGGATTCGATGTCTTTGCCAATAACCCCATCGGTGGGGACTTCACCATCGCCACGGTTACCTTTACATCCATAGGGCTCGGCATATCTCCTCTCGATATTTTAAGCACATCGCAGTTTTTCAGCGCGACGACCCGCCTTGCACCTATCCTCGCCAACGCCAGTGTCCAGGTGACACCGGTGCCTCTTCCTGCAGCGGGGTGGCTACTGCTGAGTGGGTTAGTGGGCATTACGCGGGTGCGATACAGACGGCGGTGTTTGTGATGCATACCCCGCCCACTAGGCCTAGTCCCATTATTTTTAAGGCAAAGTTTTGTCTCTGAGCAATATTCAGCCCCATGGTCCATTGCCGCATTCCGCGCAGTATGGTATAAAAGCGCGTTTTTAAAGGCTGTTTTCTTAAGGCCATTCAACGGTACCCATGGCCGCTATTTAGCCTGGGGCCAACTTCACACATGGGCCGTCACAGGCATCCGGGTGCTCTAAACACCGACCACTGACCCACATGGGCGCAGAGATCGAGGTAAGGGTGGATGTCTGGGGTCCATGGCGGGATAACCCAACATTCGGAGTAGACTTAAAATGAGTAATGTTACCATGCGTCAAATGCTGGAGGCCGGCGTTCACTTTGGCCACCAGACCCGTTTCTGGCACCCCAAGATGCGCTCCTATATTTTCGGCGAGCGCAACAAAGTGCACATCATCAATCTGGAAAAAACCCTGCCGTTGTTCAACGACGCGATGAATTTCCTCGGCAAGCTCGCGTCGAACAAGGGCACCATCCTGTTTGTCGGCACCAAGCGTCAGGCCGGCGACATCGTGCGCGAAGAAGCCACACGCTGCGGCATGCCCTTTGTGGATCACCGCTGGACCGGCGGCATGCTGACCAACTACAAGACCGTCAAGAAATCCATCGAGCGTCTAAAGCTGCTCGAGGCCATGGAGGCGGACGGCAGTATCAACAAGCTCAATAAGAAAGAAATCCTGCTGCTGTCGCGCGAGCGCGAAAAGCTCAACCGCAGCCTGTCCGGTATCAAGAACATGCCGGGCCTGCCGGATGCCATGTTCGTTATCGACGTGGGCTATGAGTACATCGCGGTGTCCGAAGCCAACAAGCTCAACATCCCGGTGGTGGCCGTGGTCGACTCCAACTACAAGCCGGACGGCGTGGACTACGTGATCCCGGGCAACGACGATGCCATCCGCGCCATCCGCCTGTACGCCGCCGCCGCCGCCGATGCCATCATGGAAGGCCGCAACATGACCACCACGCCGATGCCCTCGGATGACGAGGAGTTTATCGAAGTCAGCGATGAGCCTTCCAAGGTCAAGGTGATGCCGAAGAAAAAGGCGGTGAGCGCCGCCCTGCCGACGGAGGACGAGGTAGAGGCGGCCGACGCCAAGGCTAAAACCGAGGCACGTACGACAGCCCGGCCCAAGGCCGCACCCGGCAAGTCCAAGGCCAAAAAGTCCGAGGACTAGTAAAGAAACAGGGGGCCTCGCCCCCTTTTTCTTGATGAGAATTTTGTCGCTTTATGCGTGTGGGGAACTGATTATGACGATTACAGCAAGCCAGGTGAAGGATCTGCGGGAGCGTACCGGCCTCGGTATGATGGAGTGCAAGGGCGCGCTGACGGAAACCAACGGTGACATAGACGCCGCCATCGACTTGTTGCGCAAGAAGGCCGGGGCCAAGGTCGAGAAAAAATCCGGACGCACCGCCGCGGAAGGCGTCATCGGCATGTTCATCGGGCCGGACCGCAAGCTGGCGGCCATGGTGGAAGTGAATTCGGAAACCGATTTCGTCGCCAAGGGTGATGAACTCGCCGCCTTTGCCACCGCCATCGCCGCGTGCGCGGTGGCCAACAAACCCGCCGACGTGGCTGCGCTGAATACGTTGCCTCTTACCAAGGGTGCTACCCAGACCATCGCCCAGGTGCGCGAAGGCCTGGTGTCCAAGCTGGGTGAGAACATCGGCGTGCGTCGTTTCGAGCGCTATGCGACAGACAAGGGTCATATCGCCAGTTACGTGCACGGCCGCAAGATCGGCGTGCTGGTGGAAATGCAGGGCGGCGATGAAGCCCTGGCGCGGGACATCGCCATGCACATCGCCGCCAGCCGTCCGCAGTGCGTGTCCAAGGAGCAGGTGCCGGCGGAACTCATCGCCAAGGAGAAGGAAATCTTCTCCGCCCAGGCGGCGGAAAGCGGCAAGCCCGCGGAGATCATCGAGAAGATGGTGGTCGGACGCATCAACAAATTTCTCGCCGAGATCACCCTGCTGGGCCAGCCCTTCGTGAAGGACCCGGACAGCACGGTGGAAAAACTGCTCAAGGGGGCTGGCGCCACGGTACTGCGCTTTGCCCGCTATGAAGTCGGTGAAGGCATCGAGAAGGCGTCCTCCGATTTCGCCGCCGAGGTGATGGCGCAGATTAAGGGAGGCTGATCCTTGTCCGGTAAGCCCCAGGGAACACCGAGGTCTGCCGCCTATCGACGGATACTGCTCAAGCTCAGCGGCGAGGCCCTCATGGGCGAGGATGCCTACGGCATCAACCGCGCGGTGATGACACGCATCGTGGCGGAGTTACAACAGGTTATCGCCACCGGTGTGCAGCTGGCCCTGGTGGTGGGGGGTGGCAATATCTTTCGCGGTGTGGCACCGGCCGCGGCGGGCATGAACCGCGCCACCGCCGATTACATGGGTATGCTGGCGACGGTGATGAACTGCCTGTCCCTGCAGGATGCCCTGGAGCAGGCCGGCGTGGCCACGGCGGTGCTCTCTGGCCTCAACATCGATGGCGTGGTGGAGCCGTACTCGCGCCGCGCCGCCATCGCCTATCTGGAGGCAGGAAGTGTGGTCATCTTTGCCGCCGGCACCGGTAACCCATTCTTCACCACGGACACCGCTGCCAGCCTGCGCGGTCTCGAGATCGGCGCCGACGTGGTATTGAAGGCGACCAAGGTGGACGGCGTCTATAATAAAGATCCCATGCGGCATGCGGATGCGGTGCGTTACGATACCCTGACTTACGATGAGGCCCTGGAGAAACGCCTGGGCGTCATGGACGCCACGGCCATCGCCCTGTGCCGGGAACAAGGCATGCCCTTGCGCGTGTTCAATCTCAACAAGCCGGGCAGCATGCTGCGCATCGTCATGGGTGAGAACGAAGGTACTCTGGTACAACGCGGAGGCGAGTGATGCAAGACGTGATCAACAAAACCAACAAAGACGCGGAAGCGCGCATGGCCAAGTCCGCCGAGGCGCTCAAGACCAATCTGGAAAAAATCCGCACCGGGCGTGCCAACGTGAGTCTGTTGGACCATATCACGGTGGACTATTACGGTACCCGTATGCCGCTCAATCAGGTGGCCAGCGTCAGCGTCAGTGATGCGCGCTCGCTTGCGGTGACACCTTTCGATAAAGGCATGGTGCAAGCGGTGGAAAAGGCCATCATGGAGTCCGATCTCGGCCTGAATCCCGCCACCTCGGGTCAGGTGATACGTGTGCCCCTGCCGGCACTGACGGAGGAACGGCGTAAGGAGCTCGGCAAGGTCGTGCGCAGCGAAGGCGAGGAAGCCAAGATTGCTATCCGCAACGTGCGGCGCGATGCCCTGGCCCATCTGAAGGAGGCCCAGAAAAAGAAAGAAATCTCCGAGGACGATGAAAAACGCGCACACGACGCGGTTCAAAAACTGACGGATCGTTTTACCGCGGAGGTCGACAAACTGGTTGGCGCCAAGGAAAAAGACCTGCTGGCGATATAGCCACGTCAGTTACCCGGCTCCTCATGGAGTCCCTTTACCTTAGGCATGGCCTTTGCGGATCGATGACTGAATCTAAAACTCCACCTGGTAACACCTGCGAAATGTCGCCGGCCCCGTCCGTGCCCCGGCACGTGGCGGTGATCATGGATGGCAATGGGCGCTGGGCCAAGGCCCGCGGCTTGCCACGCATCGCCGGACACCGCAGCGGCGTGGAGACGGTACGGGATATCGTCGCTGCGTGTGGTGACCATGGCATCGGTTATCTCACCTTGTTTGCCTTCAGCAGCGAGAACTGGCGACGCCCGGAAACGGAAGTGCGCCTGCTGATGGAGTTGTTCATGTTGGCGCTCGACCGCGAGGTCAAAAAGCTGCACGCCAATAACGTACGTTTCCAAGTGATCGGTGACATCGCCCCCTTCGGTGAAAAAATTGTCGAGCGCATCCGCAAGGGTGAGGCATTGACGCGCGACAATTCCAAGCTGACCCTGACCATCGCCGCCAACTACGGTGGTCGTTGGGACATCAGCCAGGCCTGCCGCGCCCTGGCGCAGCGTGCCACCGCCGGGGAGCTGGACCCCGCGGACATCACCCCCGCCAGCCTGGAGCCGTTTCTGAGTATGGCGGGTGTGCCGGAGCCGGACCTGTTCATCCGCACCGGCGGCGAACAGCGCATCAGTAATTTCCTGTTGTGGCAGCTGGCGTATACCGAACTCTATTTCACTCCGGTGTTGTGGCCGGATTTCGATCGCGCCCAGTTCGATGCCGCGTTGGCCTCCTATGCCGGGCGCCAGCGTCGTTTCGGCCATACCGGCGAACAGGTCGAGGCAAACCTGATGTCGGGAAGTGGCCGGCATGCTTAAGCTGCGGATACTGACCGCCGCCATTTTGGTCCCGCTCATGGTGTGGGCCACCTACGCCCTGTCCACCCCTTGGCTCGGCGCTCTGTTTGGGGTGTTTATTCTGGCTGCTGCCTGGGAGTGGACCCGTTTGTGCGGGCTGTCCCAGAGGTGGGTCCGCATACTATATATATCTGGCGTGGCGGGCGCGGGCCTCTGGCTCTATTACCGTTATATATTCGGCGTGGCGGGTGCGAGTGGTTTGCGCCATTACGCACCGATGTTGCCACTCATGCTGGCCAGTGCGGCCTGGTGGCTGCTCGCCTTATTCGAAATGGTAACACAGCGCGATGCCCGTGCCGGCCTGCTGGCGTCTGGGCCGGGTCGGTTGATCAGCGGGTTCTTTGTGCTCGTGCCCGCGTGGATTGCGCCCCTGTGGTTGCATGCCCATCAACCCCAGGGTTGGAAGCTGGTACTGTTTATGATGGTGCTGGTGTGGACGGCGGACTCCGGCGCCTATTTTGTCGGCAAGCCCTGGGGCAAAACAAAAATCGCCCCGCATATCAGCCCCGGCAAAAGCCTGGAGGGCGTACTCGGCGGCCTGGCGGCGGTGGCGCTGGTGGCTTGGCTCAGTGGTGTGTGGGTCTGGCAGTTTGATGCGGACAAGTTATGGACCTGGGTGATGCTGGCGATGGTGGTGGCGTTAGTCTCGGTGGTGGGTGATCTGGTGGAGAGCCGTTTTAAGCGCGCCGCGGGGGTGAAGGACAGCGGCAATCTGCTGCCTGGCCACGGCGGGGTGTTGGACCGCATCGATGCCTTTACCGCGGCGGCGCCGTTTTTTGTCTTAGGCTGGCTGTATTCGGGACTGGCAACGTGAGGCGCACTGAGTCCTCAGCATCCCGTGCCGCAGGCGCGTCTACGCGGTTGCAGGGCATCACTATCCTCGGTTCCACCGGTTCCATCGGCGTGCATACCCTGGAGGTGGTCGCGCTGCACCCGCAGCGCTATCGGGTATTGGCGCTGACGGCCAACACCCAGGTGGACCGGTTATTCGATCAGTGTCAACGCTTTCGCCCGCAAACCGCGGTTATGCTGGATGCCGCCGCCGCCGCGCTGCTGCAGAAAAAAATCACTGCTGCCGGTTTATCCATCCAGGTGTTGTCCGGCACGGGCGGGTTAAAGACGGTCGCGTCATTGCCGGAGGTCGACACCGTCATGGCAGCTATCGTCGGCGCCGCCGGCCTGCTGCCGACCCTTGCGGCAGTGCGCGCCGGCAAGCGGGTGTTGCTGGCCAACAAGGAATCGCTGGTCATGTCGGGGCACATCGTGATGCAGGAGGCCGCCGCGTCCGGCGCGCAGCTGCTACCCATCGACAGCGAACACAATGCCATTTTTCAATGCATGCCCGCCGGCTACCAGACGGGTGCGGTAGCGCGCGGCGTGCGCAAGATTTTTCTCACCTGTTCCGGTGGACCGTTTCTCGCCTCGCCGCCGGAGGACCTGGCCCAGGTCACGCCGGATCAGGCGTGCGCCCATCCGCGCTGGGTCATGGGACGCAAGATCTCCGTGGATTCCGCCACGCTCATGAACAAGGGTCTGGAGCTGATCGAGGCCTGCCGTTTGTTCCGTGTCTCGCCGGATCAGGTGCAGGTCGTGATTCATCCGCAGAGTGTGGTTCACTCGCTGGTGGAATATACTGACGGATCGGTGTTGGCCCAATTGGGGAACCCGGACATGCGCACCCCCATCGCCCACGCCCTGGCCTGGCCGGAACGTATCGAGTCGGGGGTGAAAAGCCTGGATCTTTTCGACATCGCGCGCCTCGATTTCCAGCGGCCGGATATGCAGCGTTTTCCCTGTCTGCGTCTGGCTTACGAAGCGGCTGCCGCCGGAGGTACGGCACCGGCGATCCTCAACGCCGCCAACGAAGTGGCCGTGGCGGCCTTCCTGGAAGGACAAGTGGGCTTCAATGATATTTCGCGCATCATTGAACATACGCGGGCGAGCATGATCATAAATGAGGAAGCGCAACTCGAACGCATACTGGCGGACGATGCCCGTGCGCGTGAGGTGGCCCGGCTATACATCGCCGGGCTCGGCAACAACACAGGCAAGATCGTAGCTAGAAAGTAAGTGAATGTGCCGGACTAGGGTGGGATAAATCAGTGATCGGATTCCTTTATACAATCGTCGCATTTGTCGTCGCCATCGGTGTGCTGGTGGTGGTGCACGAGTTCGGCCATTACTGGGTAGCCAAACAACTCGGGGTGAAGGTCCTGCGCTTTTCCGTTGGTTTCGGCCGCCCGCTGTGGACGCGACAGTTCGGCCGCGACCGCACCGAGTTTGTATTGGCGGCCATACCCCTGGGTGGTTACGTGAAGATGCTGGACGAAAACGAGGCCAAGGTCGCCAAAAAAGACCTGCCGCGCGCCTTCAACCGCCAGCCGTTGCCGAAACGCGCCGCCATCGTTCTGGCGGGTCCGATGTTTAATTTTCTGTTTGCCATCCTCGCTTACTGGCTGCTATTCAGTGTCGGTACCGAAGGCATCAAGCCGGTGGTGGGTAAGGTCGTGGACAACTCCATCGCCGCCCAGGCCGGTTTTCACACGGGTGATGAACTGTTAAGCATCGATGGCAAACCGGTGACGAGTTGGGATCAGCGCCGCTTGTATCTTTTTCAGCGCGCCCTCGACAAAGACCGTGTGGATATCGAGGTGCGCAATACCCATGGCAATCTGGAAATGCACCGCCTCGACCTTTCCTCGCTGTCAGCCGATCAGGTGAGCACCGGTCTGCTGGAAAAGGGATTAGGCCTCTATCCGGCCATGCCGGATATTCTTCCGGTCCTGGACTATCTCGAAGAAAAAGGCGCGGGTGCCAAAAGCGGTTTGCACAAGGGTGATGTGATCACCGCCATCGATGGCAAACCGGTACGCTTGTGGGACGATGTACGCAACATCATTTCGGCGAACCCGGAACGTGCATTGGATTTCAACATCGAGCGTGCAGGCCACGCGTTATCCGTCGTGGTTACCACGGGCAAGATTGAACGTAACGGCAAAACCGAAGGTTACATCGGCGCCGCACCGCAGTTCCCGGAGTATCCAAAGGAAATGCGTGTCTCGACCCGGCTCAACCCGCTCAGTGCGCTGGTCGAAAGCGTGCAAACTACCTGGCTCATGTCGTCCCTCACCCTGGAAATGCTGGTGAAGATGGTCAAGTTGGAGGTTTCCACCAAGGCCATCAGTGGCCCGATCACCATTGCCCAGGCCGCCGGTAACTCGGCCCATGCGGGATGGGATCGATTTGTGATGTTCCTGGCGGTAGTCAGTATCGGTCTCGGGGTGTTGAATCTGATGCCTGTACCCGTGCTTGATGGTGGTCATCTGGCGATCTACCTGATCGAGGCGGTAAAAGGCAGCCCATTGTCGGAACGCTCGTTGTACTGGGGACAGCAGGTTGGTATTACCTTGTTGTTCGCCTTGATGGCCCTGGCGTTTTACAATGACTTTGTCAGAATTCTGCAATAATCCGCACACCCACTCTTTTTGCCGACGACTATAATGAAAAAGCTACTAGCAGCCCTGTTTGTGTGTGCCGTCTCGGCCCCCTTTGCTCAAGCGATTGAAACCTTCACTGTAGCGGATATCCGTGTCGAAGGCCTGCAGCGCATATCGGCGGGCACGGTGTTCAACTATCTTCCGGTCAAGGTTGGCGACACGCTTACCGAGGACAGCGCGCGTGACGCCATACGCGCGTTGTTCAAGACGGGCTTCTTCAAGGACGTACAACTTGAACGCGCTGGCAATGTGCTGGTGGTTAAGGTCATCGAGCGGCCCTCTATCGACAGCATCAAGATAACCGGCGCCAAGGACCTGGAAGAGGACGCACTGAAAAAGGGCCTGAAAGAGGTGGGTCTGGCGGAGGGACGGGTGCTCGACAGCTCGGTACTCGATAAAACCGAACAGGAGCTCAAGCGCCAGTACTTCAGTCGCGGGCGTTATGCGGTCAAGATCAAGACCACGGTGACGCCACTGGAGCGCAATCGTGTCGCCATCCTGATCGAAGTGGCCGAGGGACGCGTCACCAAGATCGAACAGATTGCGCTGGTGGGGAACAAGTCATTTTCCGATAAGCAACTGCTGGATGTATTCAAGCTAAGCCCGAGCACGTTGTTCAGTTTTTTGACCAAGAACGACCAGTACTCGAAACAGCAGTTGGCGGGCGATCTGGAGTCGCTGCGCAGTTTTTACCAGAACCGCGGTTTCCTGGAATTTGCCATCGACTCCACCCAGGTCTCGATTACTCCCGACAAACAGCAGATCTACCTTACGGTGAATATCACCGAAGGCAAAAAGTTCACCGTCACAGGCGTGAAACTGGCGGGTAAGCTGATCCTCAAAGAGGCGGAATTGCGCAAACTGATCAGCGTAAAGCCCGGCGATGTGTTTTCGCGTCAGGAAGTGACCGAGAGCAGCAAACGTATCAGCGATCATTTAGGCGACGAAGGTTATGCCTTTGCCAACGTCAATGCCGTGCCGGATATTGATAGGGATAAGGACACTGTTGCATTCACCTTTTTCGTGGATCCCGGCCAACGTGTCTATGTGCGGCGCGTCAATATCTACGGCAACATCAGTACCAACGACGAAGTGCTGCGACGTGAGATGCGTCAATTCGAAGGTGCCTGGTTCTCCACCTCCAAGGTTCAGCGTTCGCGCGAACGCCTGCAGCGCCTGGGTTTTTTCGATGATGTGAATATCGAAACCCCGGCAGTTCCCGGTGCGACCGATCAGGTGGATATCAATGTCACCGTCAAGGAACGTCTGGTCAATAATTTTCTTGCCGGTATCGGCTACTCGGACGTTGATGGCCTGTTGCTCAATGCCAATATCACCCTGAAGAATCTTTTCGGTACCGGCAAGGAGCTGAGCACCAGTGTTGATACCAGTAAATCCAATAAGCATGTTGATATTAGTTACCTCAATCCCTACTACACTCAGGAAGGCGTGAGCCGGAGTTTGAATGTTTACTCCAGTCGGGTGGATGCGGCCGCGGCCAATACGGCGGCGTATAATTCGGACACCCTGGGTGCAGGGGTGCTCTACGGTATTCCCATCGGTGAAGACCGTACCATCAGCTTGGGGCTGGCCTATGAGAGCTTGTCGCTGAAGGTTGTCAGCACCAGTGCCAGGATAGCCCAGGATTTTGTGGCGAAGTACGGAGACAAAAACGCCAGTTTCAAGGGCACCCTGGGATGGGCTTACGATACCCTAGATAACCCCATATTCCCGGAACGCGGTACGGTGCATCGTATCTTTGGCGAGGTCGCTTTACCGGGCAGCGACCTGGAGTACTACAAGCTGACCTACACCGCCGCGCACTATATGCCGGTCACCAAAAATATCAGCTTCAAGTTCAAAACCGACCTTGGTTACGGCGCCGGTTACGGCTCTACCACCACTGAACTGCCGTTTTACAAGAATTTCTTTGCCGGCGGCAGCAGTTCCGTGCGCGGTTATCGTTCGCGCACCCTTGGGCCAAAAGACCTGGGTGGACCGGACCCCAGCTTGCCCGTGGGCGGCAACTCCCGGATCCTGGGCAACATGGAAATGCTGTTTCCCGTGCCCGGTACGTCCAACGACAATAAAACCATGCGCTTGAGTGTCTTTATGGATACCGGTATGGTGTATGGGCCCGGGGAGCGCGCGGATTTAAGTCAATTGCGTTATTCCGCAGGTTTGGCGTTCAGCTGGTATTCGCCGGTGGGACCCTTGAGCATCAGTTTTGCCAAGCCGCTCAATGCCCAGCCAGGCGATCGGAGAGAGGGTGTGCAGTTTACCCTGGGAACACCGTTCAGATAGTGTTGGCTGTCGACACGGGAGAATTGCTGCGAGATGAAAGTGAAGGCCCACCGTTTGATACGGCTTGTGTTACCTCTGGCCGCTTTGCTGTTAACCGGTTACGCCGGCGCTGCGGAACTCAAGATAGGCTATGTCAACGCCGCCAAGGTCATCGACCAGGCGCCGCAGGGCGAGGTGGCCCTGAAAAAACTCGAGGCGGAATTCGGCGCGCGCGACAAGGAGCTGGTGGCGACGCAGAACAAAATCAAACAAATCGAGAACGATCTGGAGAAGAACGCCCTGGTGATGAAAGAACCGGATCGGCGCGCAAAAGAGCGCGACCTGTTGCTGCTCAAGCGCGACTTGAAACGTGCGACCCAGGAATTTCGCGAGGACTACAACCAGCGCCGCAATGAAGAACTCGCCGTTTTGCAGAAGATCGTCTACAAGGCTATCGTCGAGATCGCGAAACAGGAAAAGTATGACCTCATCATGCACGAAGGCGCGGTCTACGCCAGCGACAAGATCGATATCACCGATAAAGTTCTAAAGACCCTCGGCCAGCAATAAAACGGAATACACAATGGCGGTCACCCTGGCTGAACTGGCGCGACGTTTTCACTGCGAGGTGCGTGGTGATGCCGGTGCCGAGGTCGACGCGGTGGCATTGCTCGCATCGGCCGGTCCACGAAACGTCGCGTTTGTCGCAGATCCAGCTTACCTTAAGCAGCTTGCCCGGACCGCCGCTGGCGCGGTTATCCTGCGCGGGTCGGATGCCGCACACTACGCCGGCAATGTATTGATCACCGACAACCCCCATCTGTGTTTTGCCCGCATCGCCGCCTACCTGCATCCGTCCCCGGTGTTTGTGCCGGGGGTGCATGCCAGCGCCGTGGTCGATGCGGATGCCCGTGTCGCTGCCGATGCCTGGATCGGTCCGCAGGCCGTGATCGAGGCCGGTGCCGTCATCGGAGAGCGAGCCTATATCGGTCCCGGTTGTCACATTGGGCGCGGCGTCGAAATCGGCGCGGCGTCGCACTTGGTGGGTCGGGTCACCGTCGCACACGCCTGCCGTATCGGTCTACGCGCGCTGATTCATCCGGGGGCGGTGATCGGCAGTGATGGGTTTGGTTACGCACGCGACGGCGAACGTTGGGAAAAAGTGCCGCAATTGGGACGCGTCGTCATTGGTGACGACGTGGAGATCGGTGCCAACACCACTATCGATCGCGGCGCGCTGGCGGATACGATGATCGGAGACGGGGTAAAGCTGGACAATTTGATTCAAATTGCACACAACGTGCAAATCGGCGAACATACCGCGCTGGCCGGCTGCGTCGCGGTCGCCGGCAGTGCCCGCATCGGTAAACGCTGCGCCATTGGCGGCCGGGCCGGCATATTGGGCCATCTGGAGATCGCCGATGATGTGCAGATTGCCGCGACCAGCTTGGTCACCGGGTCCATCAGCCGACCTGGCATGTACTCGTCGAGCATACCGGCGGAGCCGGCGGCGCTTTGGCACAAGAATGTAGCCAGGTTGCGGCAGTTGGATGACCTGGCGCGGCGGCTTATTGCACTAGAACGCAAAATCCAGATGTTAATCGAGGGAGATAAACTTGAATAGGTTGGACATATATAACGTGCTGAAGCACCTCCCGCACCGTTACCCGTTTTTGCTGATCGATCGGGTGCTGGATTACACGGAAAATGAATCACTCCTGGCGATCAAGAACGTCACCATCAACGAACCGTTTTTTCAGGGACACTTTCCCAACCGGCCGGTGATGCCCGGTGTGCTGGTGATCGAGGCCATGGCGCAGGCCTGTGGTCTTCTATCCTTCAGGACTCTGGAGGTCATGCCGGGAAAGACCTCGGTCTATCTGTTTGTCGGCATCGACAAGGCGCGCTTCAAGCGGCCGGTGGAGCCGGGTGATCAGTTGCGCATTGAAGTGACCATCAAACGCAAGATGCACAACATCTGGAAATTTGACGCCACGGCCAAGGTCGACGGCGAACTCTGTTGCAGTGCCGAATTAATGTGTACTTATAAGGAATTCGATTAAGTGATTCATCCGCAGGCCATCATCGATCCCACTGCACGCCTCGGGACAGGGGCGCAGGTTGGGGCTTTTTCCATCATCGGTGCCGGAGTCGAGATCGGCGACGGCACCTGGATAGGACCACACGTGGTGGTCAACGGTCCCACGCGCATCGGGCGCGATAACAAGATTTTCCAGTTTTCGTCCATCGGCGAGGCGCCACAGGATCTCAAGTATGCCGGTGAACCGACGCTTCTCACGATTGGCGATCGTAACGTCATCCGTGAAAGTTGCACCTTTAGCCGCGGTACCGTGCCCGGCGGCGGCGTCACCCGCGTCGGCAGCGACAATTTGTTTATGGCTTATGTGCATATAGCGCACGACTGCGAAGTGGGCAGCCGTACGATTTTCGCCAACAACGCCAGCCTGGCGGGTCATGTCAGTGTCGGCGACTACGCCATCCTCGGCGGCTTCACCGGCATTCATCAATTCTGTCGCGTCGGCGCACATTGCATGACCGGTATCGCGACCATCACCTTCAAAGACATACCGCCTTATCTGCTGGTGAACGGTAACACCGCCAAGCCCTATGGCCTCAACCTGCGCGGACTCAAGCGACGGGGTTTCACGGATGCGGCGATTGATGCACTACGCTCCGCCTACAAAACCCTCTATCGATCGGGCATGCGTCTGGAGAGCGCCCTCGATGAATTGGCCGGTCTGTCTGCGCAGTTTCCCGAGGTGGAGCATTTCACCACCTTTATCCGTCAGTCCGAACGCGGCATTATCCGCTAATCCACGGAGAGGTTATGTCGGATAACAATCCCACACTGCGCATCGGCGTGGTTGCCGGCGAGGCATCCGGCGATCTGCTGGGCGCGCGTCTGATCAAATCGCTGCGGCGTCACTACCCGCATGCCCGTTTCGAGGGCGTGTGCGGCCCTGAGATGAAGGCACACGATTGCCACAGCCTGTTCCCCATGGAGCGGCTGTCGGTGATGGGCCTGACGGAGGTGCTGGCGCGCTACCTGGATTTGCGGCGCGCGCGCAAACAGCTGATCCGGCATTTTCTCGCGAATCCCCCCGACCTTTTTATCGGCATCGATTCCCCCGGTTTCAATCTCGGCATCGAGCGCGCGTTGCGCCGCGCAGGTATCCGCACGGTGCATTACGTCAGCCCGCAGGTGTGGGCGTGGCGCACCTGGCGTGTGGGCAAGATCCGCGCGTCGGTGGATCTGATGCTCGTGTTGTTTCCCTTCGAGGAGCAGTTTTACCGTGAGCACGGCGTGCCGGTTAAATTTGTCGGTCATCCCCTGGCGGATGAGATCGACGGTACGCGCCCGGCGCGGGAGTTCCGCGAACGCCTCAAGCTACCGCTGGAAAAACGCACCGTTGCATTACTACCCGGAAGTCGCGTGACCGAACTCAACGCGCATGCGGATATTTTTGTGCGCACGGCGCAGTGGATGTTTCAGCGCGACCCTGAACTTCAGTTCGTGGTGCCCTTTGTCAACCGCGCCACGCGTTTGATCTTCGAGGAGGCCATCAAGCGCCACGCGGCCTGGGACCTGCCCATCACGCGGGTGCATGGACATTCCCGCGATGCCATGGCGGCGGCAGACGTCATCCTGTTGGCCTCCGGCACCGCCACCCTTGAAGCATTGTTATTGCGGCGCGCCATGGTGGTGACCTATCGGGTGTCTGCCTTGACCTACTGGCTGATCAAGAAATTCTCCCACGTAAAATTGTATGCCATGCCCAATCATCTGGCCGGACGCGAAGTGGTGCCGGAATTACTGCAAGCCGATGCCGTGCCGGAAAAACTCGGGTTGACGGTGGAACGCTTCCTCACCTATCCGGGTCAGTCGGTGTCGGTCATGCGCGCCTACGAAAAAATACACCAGACATTACGCTGCAATGCCAGCGAACAGGCGGCCCTGGCGATACAGCAATTGTTGCAGTCATCGGAAGATCATGCCGTCTGACCTCGTGTCCTCGCTGATCGCCGGCGTCGACGAAGCCGGCCGTGGTCCCTTGGCGGGCCCGGTGTATGCCGCCGCCGTCATCCTCGATCCCAACCGCGACATCCCCGGTCTCGCCGATTCGAAAAAATTGAGTGCCGCGATTCGCGAGCAGCTCGACCAGGCCATCCGCACCCACGCCCTGGCCTGGGCCCTGGGGATCGCGACGGTGGAGGAAATCGACCAGCTGAATATTCTCCAGGCCAGCCTGCTCGCCATGCGTCGAGCGGTTGCCTCACTGACTATTGTTCCTCATCTCGCGCTGGTAGACGGCAACCGCGCACCCGCGCTCAATTGCAACGTGCGTACCATCGTCGGCGGCGACGCCACGGAACCCGCTATTTCCGCGGCGTCCATCCTGGCCAAGGTGGCACGCGATGCGGAGATGCAGGTGTTGCATGCGCGCTATCCCGGCTATGGCTTCGACCGCCATAAAGGTTATCCCACGGTGGCCCACGTAGCGGCGCTGACAGAGCTGGGCGTGAGTCCGGTGCACCGGCGCACATTCGGTCCGGTGCGGCGTGTATTGGAAGGCTGGTCTGGGCAGTCGCGTATGGGCAAGGGCTGATTCGGAGCCGGTGGTTGAATTTCCGCTGCACAGGGCGCGCCCTGCCAAGATGGCAAGTACTTGTTCAGAGGTTCCCTGGCGTCGACGTCGCGTATCGCCTTAGTGCCGCAGTATCTTCGACAGAAACTGTTGCGCCCGCTGCGCGCGCGGGGCAGTGAAGAATTCCTGCGTGGTCGCATCCTCGACGATGCGGCCTGCATCCATGAAGACCACGCGCTGCGCGACTTGGCGGGCGAATCCCATTTCATGCGTTACGACGATCATGGTCATGCCTTCTTGCGCGAGTTTTACCATGACCTCCAGGACTTCGTTGATCATCTCAGGATCGAGGGCGGAGGTGGGTTCGTCGAACAGCATGCAGACCGGGTCCATGGCCAGGGCGCGCGCGATGGCCACGCGCTGCTGCTGGCCGCCGGAAAGCTGGCCCGGATATTTGTCGGCGTGGGCCGTGAGCCCAACGCGATCGAGGAGTCTGTGCCCCTGGTCCATGGCGTGGTCCCGGCGTCGGCCGAGGACGGCGATCTGGGCAATGGCGAGATTTTCGCTCACGCTCATGTGGGGGAACAGCTCAAAGTGTTGAAACACCATGCCGACGCGGGACCGCAGCTTGGGTAGATTCGTTTTCGGGTCGCCCACGGATATGCCGTCCACGCTGATGTCGCCTTGCTGGAAGGGTTCGAGACCATTGATGCATTTTATCAACGTGGACTTACCCGATCCCGATGGGCCGCAGACCACCACCACCTCGCCTTTTTTCACCTCGGTTGAGCAGTCGCTCAAGACCTGCGTGTCGCCGTAGAACTTGCTTACGCCGCGCAGGGCGATCACTGGAAACTGCTCCTGCGTGCGCCGATTCCCTGCTGCAGCCGTTTGACGCCGTAGGAAGCGGCGTAACACATCACAAAATACACAGCACCCGCGAACAGCAATAGCTCGACCAGGCGCCCGTCCCGGTCGCCGACCTTGTAGGCGGCACCGAAGAAGTCCGCCAGTGCCGAGACATACACCAGTGATGTGTCCTGGAACAGGACGATGGCTTGCGTCAGCAACAACGGTAGCATGTGGCGAAACGCCTGAGGCAGGACCACGAGCTGCATTGCCTGTCGGTAGTTCATGCCCAGGGCATAGGCCGCTGCCACCTGGCCTTTGGATACGCTCTGGATTCCAGCCCGTATAATCT
>JAYUFH010000072.1:0-2615 GCA_043738765.1 Pseudomonadota bacterium
CGAACCGGGCCTGATAGTCGGTCTTTGCCGGGTGAACCGATGCCGCTGCTGTCGTGATCAGGAAACCAACCGCGGCGGTGATTGCCAGCAGACCTGTCAAGCCTCGCCCGCTTAGATCGCCGCGCAGTTGCGCCAGCACGTAGCACGGCACGACGGCAGCCCATGGCCAGGCGCCAAGCGAATGGAACAGGATTTGCCAGACCGCGGCGATCAAGGGCCGACAAGTCCATCGAGGGTTTGAGCAACGCTGAGCACCAGCAATGCCGTTATCGCGATGGCTGCGGCAAGCGTGACAATCGCCGCCGTTCGCCACCAATAGCGATCGGGCCCGGCAAGTGCAGTCTCCAGTTTTCGGGAAATTGTGGAGGGTTGCAACACTTCGCGGTACTGCCGGGCACTAAGCTCGACAGGGAAGACGACCCCATCCTCGAAGCCTGCTTGATCCAGACTGGCGGAAGCCTGAAGGGCAATTGGCTTATTCTGTACGAGAATTACTGGCCGGAATCGTGAGCATCACTGTGCTTTGGCGGCGGTACAGACGGGCAATCTGCGATCGAGGCAGACCTCCCAGACGATGCCTGATCATCTCGATCCGCTGGTTGACTACACTCTCTGAGATATTCAATTTATGAGCAATTTCCTTGCTTGTCAGCCCGTCGGACACGAACGGCAACACCTCTTTCTCTGCTTGTCGGTCAGCGTATTTCTCTGCTTGCCGGTCAGCGTGCCGAGGATCGCCATATGCGGGCGTGTCTGGGGCATCGGGGGCAAGCTTATACCAAGTCCCATTGATTAGAACTCATGCGCCCATTGCCTCATTCCGATGGACATGATGCGCCATGGTTGGTCGACGAGCTTGTTCCAGGCGAAGCAGCAATGATCGACGATGTCGTCATAGGATGAGAAGATGCGGTTCGACAGCCAGTTGTCACGCATGAACTGCCAGATGTTCTCGACGGGGTTCAACTCGGGGCATCTGGGCGGCAGCGGCATTAGGGTGATATTGGTGGGGACGACCAGTTCCGCCGAGCCATGCCATCCGGCCTGATCGAGGATCAAGACGGCATGCGCCCCCGGCGCGACATGGAAGGCGATCTCCTCGAGATGCATACTCATGGCTTCGCTGTTGCATCGGAGCATGACAATGCCTGCCGCCTTGCCCTCGGCGGGGCAGATGGCACCGAATATCCAGGCTGAGGCGCGGCGTTGGTCTTTGGGGGCGGTTGGCCGGGTTCCTCGCTTTGCCCAGCGGCGCGTGAGCTTGGTCTGCTGGCCAATGCGCGCTTCATCTTGCCACCACAGTTCTATCGCGGTGCCGCGTGGTAGGGATCGTCGGACTTCTGCCAACTGGCCTGCGAAGCTTTTTTAAAATCTGTAATGGCATCTTCTTTCTGGCCGTGGTGGCGCGGGCGGGCCGAGAGCTTGCGAAAGCCCAGCGCGCGCATCTCGCGGCTCAGCGTCTGCTTGGTGATCGATAGGCCGAACTCGTCCCAGACCCATTGTGCCAGATCGATCAGCCGCCAGCGGACAACCCCGTGAGCCGCCGGGATCGGGCCCGCTTCGACTTGTTCAGCAAGACTGCGGCGCTGCGCATCGTTGAGGATCGATACCTTGCCGGGGGCCTTGCGCGATGCCAGTCCATCGGGACCATCGGCGTTGAAACGCAGCACCCAGTCGCGCACGATCTGTAGCGTGACCCCGCCAACCTTCGCCGCTTCGCTCCGGCTGCCGCCATCAAGGATCACTGCCAATGCCAACAAACGGCGAACCTGATCGGGATCATCGCATCGCCGTCCCAAACGGCGCACATCTGTCGAACTGTAATCTGATCGAACCCCAATCCCAGCCGCCATCGCAAGCCTCCTTCTGCTTGCGTCGCTGAATCAGAAAATAGGCGCCAAGGGAATCCCCTCAATGAGTCAGCATCAAAGGGACTTGGTATAAGCACTCTAACCCACTCGTGGCCCAAGGAATCGTGCTGCGCTGGATTGCGAGTCTAAAAACCCACTGAGCCCCGGGAAGGAATACTCCTCCGGGGCTCAGGGCGTTGGCAAAGATCAATCGTCGTCATCGTCCCGATCACGGCGATGTTCGTGACGCCAACGGTATTGCCGGGCGCGCTCTTCACGCAAGCGCTCTAGCTGTTCGCGGCGTTGGCGTTCCTGCCAGCGTCGGTCTCGGTAGCGCAGATCCTGGTAGCGCGGATCTTGGTAGCGTGGGTCTTGGTAGAAACTGTAATTGTAATACCCATAGCTTGGTTGCTGTTGGTAGTAGTAGTCTTGGTATGGATCGTAACCTTTGTCATAATCATAATCATCGTCAGTGCCGTATGCGCCCGTTCCAATACTCAGTGTTATACCAGTCTGGGCGAACGCAGCCGGGACTGCCGAAACAAGAGATGCCGCTGACAACACTGCGGCGATGGCAATCTCGCGCATCATATTGTATTCTAAACTGTTCTACTTTGAAGGCGCTAGCGGCAGGCGTTGCGCTCGATCGCGCGACCGGCGAGTGCCCCGCCGCCGGCGCCGATTATCGCTCCGGTCGTGCTGGGATCGTTGTATCGGCCACCACGGCCAACTTCACGGCCCAGCAGGGCACCTAGGACGCCGCCT
>JAYUFH010000073.1:0-2615 GCA_043738765.1 Pseudomonadota bacterium
CTGACAGCGGCTCCTTCTGAGGCTTCTCACTCAGGAGTTCAACACGAACCTTGCCGTTCGTCGGTCCAGGGGGGCATTTCGCGACAGAAACTAGCTAGCTAGCATAGCTAGCGTAGGGCAGGTTTTCGCCGCCTTCCGCACCGTCTCCTGCAAGATGGAGTTGACGCCGTCCCGCGACAAAGGCGTACCACGTGCGCTCGGAAAAGCCGGACTGTCGGGCGATGCCGGCCAAGCATCCAGCCAGAGCTTCAACGTCCGGGCAGTTTTTGGCCATAGCGGGACTTCTCTCTCCTTCCGCCCCTTGCCATGCAGTTGAAGGAACGACGTAGCGCCAAGCCGGACTTGGCTCCGCTTTAAGGAAGTGATCTCGGACACACGGGCGCCGCTGTTGTAGAAGGTGAGCAATAGCATGTAGTCGCGTTGCCCACCCCAGGTCTTGCGGTCGGGAACGTCGAGGATCGCGTCCATCTCCGCGCGAGTCAGATACCCGACCAGCCGCTTGTCGGCGCGCTTCAGCGGAATCGCCAGCACTCTGGTCACGATATGAACGCTCGCCGGGTCTCGTAAGGCGACCAGCCGGAAGAAGGAGCGGATTGCCGCCAGACGCACGTTGCGCGATGGGATCTGATTCTTGCGTTGCTGTTCGACATGGTCGAGGAAATTTAGGATGGCCGGTGCGTCGAGATCGCCGATTGGCAGGCGGGCGGGTTCCTTGCCGGCGGTTTGCTGCAAAAAGCGGAGCAGCAGCCGGAACGTGTCGCGGTAGCTGTCCACCGTTTGCTGGCTGGCGCGGCGATGAGACAGCATGTGCCCGGTGAAGAAAGATTGCAGCAAGGGGCCAACGAGCGTGGATTGCAGCTCTATGTCGCTCATGCTTGGCCTCCCGCTTCCGCATACCGGCCGAACATCTCGCCGGCAACCGTCAGCAGTTCCGGCGTCGCCGACAGACGAGCGGTACGTTTCCACCATTCCCAAGTGGCCCAGATACACCGACAGATTCGGCAACTGCGCGCGCACGTCCGTGCCCGCGCGATACCAGGCGAGCAGGCGTCCCACGGCAAACGAATGTCGCAGCGCATGCAGAGCCGGTCCTTGGTGTCCCGGACCGTCTTCCTTGACAATGCCGGCGTGCCGCTGCGCCTGGAGAATGGCCTCCCGCACCCTGCCGTAGAGCAATGACCGGCCGTGATCATTGATGAAAAACGTGGCGGCGACTTGCGCGTGGACGTGCTGCTTCCGCTCGCTCCGATACTCCTGCAGCTTGGCGGCGGCGGTGGGATGAAGCGGCACCAAGCGGGACTTGTGGAACTTGGTGTCGCGGATCTCCAGGTACGGCGGATCGTGATCGAGATGGACCTGTGCCAACGTCAACCGCAGCGCTTCTCCGACCCGTAGCCCGGTGCTGGCGAGCATTCCGACGACCGTACAATAAGTCTTCTGCCGGAAGGAACCGGGCTCCCAGAACCAACCGTCAGCCTCCATCAGGCGAATGACTTGCTCCGGCGAGTAGAGATGGACTTTGGGCCGGCGTGGTTCGGCAACCAGTCCGGGTGGTGGGATCCCGGTTTCCGGTTCGAACGCCTTCAAGTGAACGAGAAAGCCGCGAACCAGGCGAAGACGAATGGCGGGGCCGGTCCGGTAGCATCGTTCTGAGGCTTGACGGGCCCAGTCCACGGCAGTCTCGGCGCGAATCGGCTGCTGCTGGCCGTGGTTTGCGAGGTAGTCGAGGAAGTCACGTAAGGCATGCTCCTGCACGGAAGTTTTGTAGCCCAGCGACCGTCGTAGTTCGAGATAGACATCCAAGCGAGACTGCAACGTGGCGTTGGTCACTCGGCACCTCCCGGCCACGGCAGCGCCACTTTGGCCAGCGAAGACAGGTCCAGTTTGGCGTAGATGCCTGTCACGCCCAGAGTCTGATGGCCGAGCACATCAGACACAGACTTGAAGGTGGCTCCACCGCAAACCATATGTGTGGCCACCGTGTGGCGGAACACGTGGGCGCCGGGCCGGGCGGTCTGAACACCGGCGCTTTCTATGGCTTGCCTGGCCAGCATGGAAATGGGCGCGGAACTGACGAGGGGGCGATAGGGCGGGTCCAAAGTCAGAAAGATGATTCGCCCTTTATGAGAGGGACGGCCATGTTGGAGGTAATCGATCAGAGCTTCCCCAACATCTTCCGGTAAAGGTAAGATCCGTTCCCGGTGATTCTTGCCAGCGCGAATCAGTAAGTTGCCCCGGCGCCAGTCAATGTCTTCCAGACAGATGCGGCGGACCTCACCGGCACGGAGACCCAGGCGCGCCAACAGCAAAAGGATGGCGCGGTTGCGGAGGCCTTTGACCGTTCGCTCGTGCGGCTCCGCCAGCACCTTGGCCAACTCTTCCGGTGAAAGCGCGGCCGGCAACGGGGCGTGCTTCCACTGCCGGATGGGTGGGATCGCGCACTCCAGGCTCGCCGAAAGCAGCCCCTCACTGGTCATGTAGCGGAGGAACGCCCGCAGCGGCGTAATCGGATCGCGGCGGCAGGTGATGGTCAACTGTCCCGCGCGCATCGTGATGTAGGACGCCACATGCTCGGGTCCAATCCTAGACCAGACCAGTCTGGAACTGCCTCTTGA
>JAYUFH010000074.1:0-44385 GCA_043738765.1 Pseudomonadota bacterium
GTGGACTTGGCCATGAGTTCCTTGATGCCGTGCACCTCGCCCTTCAGGATCAGGTCGGCGATGAGCGGTGAATTGATCATGACCTCCACCGCCGGTACCCGGCCCTTGCCGGTCTTGATGGGAATCAGGCGCTGGGAGATGACCGCCTTGAGATTGAGCGACAGATCCATGAGCAACTGGCTGCGCCGGTCCTCGGGGAAGAAGTTGATGATGCGGTCGAGGGCCTGGTTGGAGCTGTTGGCATGCAGGGTCGCGAGACACAAGTGGCCGGTCTCGGCGAACTGGATGGCGTATTCCATGGTCTCGCGTGAACGGATTTCGCCGATGAGGATCACGTCCGGCGCCTGACGCAGGGTGTTCTTCAGCGCCGTGTCGAAGGTCTCCGTATCCACACCCACCTCGCGCTGGGTGACGATGCAGTTGCGGTGCTGGTGCACGAATTCGATGGGGTCTTCGATGGTGATGATATGACCGTAGCTGTATTCATTGCGGTAACCGACCATGGATGCAAGGGAGGTGGTCTTGCCGGAGCCGGTGGCGCCGACGAAAATCACCAGGCCGCGCTTGGTCAGGGCAATATCCGCCAGGACCTTGGGCAGGCTGAGCTCGTCGAATTTCGGAATCTTGGTCTCGATGGTGCGCAGCACCATGCCGACGAGGCCCTGTTGCATGAAGATGTTCACACGGAAACGCCCGATATCGTGGGGCGCTATGGAGAAATTGCATTCATTCGTCGACTCGAACTGGCGCCGCTGCTCCTCGTTCATGACACCGTAGACAAACGCGCGCGATTGCTCGGGTGTGAGTGCCTGCTTGGTCACCGGCATGACCTTGCCGTCCACCTTGATGGACGGCGCCACGCCCGCCGTGATGAACAGGTCGGACGCCTTTTTGTGCACCATCAACTTCAGAAGATCGCTGAAAACCATTTAACGCTTGCCTCCGGTAGCACCACCCGCCGCCGCCAGGCCGCTGGTGAAGCTGTCTTTGTTGGCTGCATAGGTGCGCGCCTCTTCCTGAGATACCAGGCGGTTGCGCACCATCTCCATGAGACATTGATCCAGGGTCTGCATGCCCAAGCCCTGGCTGGTCTGCATGGAAGAATACATCTGCGCGATCTTATTTTCTCGAATCAGGTTGCGGATCGCCGGCGTGCCGATCATGATCTCGTGCGCGGCGATGCGTCCGCCGCTCATTTTCTTCAGCAGGCTCTGAGAGATCACCGCGCGCAGCGACTCCGACAACATGGCGCGCACCATGTCTTTTTCCGCCGCCGGAAACACGTCCACGATACGGTCGACGGTCTTGGCGGCGGAGCTTGTATGCAGGGTGCCGAACACCAGATGGCCGGTTTCCGCCGCAGTCAGCGCCAGCCGGATGGTTTCCAGGTCGCGCAACTCGCCCACCAGCACCACGTCCGGGTCTTCGCGCAGGGCCGAGCGCAGGGCATTATTGAACCCCAGGGTGTCGCGCCCCACCTCGCGCTGGTTGATGAGGCAGTTTTTGCTGGTATGCACGAATTCGATCGGATCCTCGATAGTGAGAATATGCTCGTGCCGGTTTTCGTTGATATGGTTGATCATGGCCGCCAGGGTGGTGGACTTGCCGGAACCGGTTGGCCCGGTGACCAGCACGATGCCGCGCGGCTGATCGACAATATCCTTGAAACTGGGCGGACAACCCAGCTGCTCCAGCGTCAGCACCTTGGACGGGATGGTACGAAACACCGCGCCCGGCCCGCGTTCCTGATTAAAGGCGTTGACGCGGAAGCGCGAGATGTTCGGCAGCTCGAAGGAAAAGTCGGTTTCGAGAAATTCCTCGTAGTCCTTTTGCTGTTTGTCAGTCATGATGTCGTAGATCATGTTGTGCACCGTGCGATCGTCCAGCGCGTCCACATTGATGCGCTTGATGTCGCCATCGATACGGATCAGCGGCGGCAGGCCCGCGGACAAATGCAGGTCGGAGGCGTTTTGCTTGTAGGCAAACGCCAGCAGTTCAGCGATATCCATTAATTAAGGTCTCCAAGGGAACGGTAGGCTCTGACTATTTTTAGTATAACGGGCCGACACGCACAAACAAGGCCAACAAACCCAGGGCTTGGACTTGTGTTTTACCGTAAAAAGGCTGCAACATCCAACTCAGGGTAGAGATTTTGCCGACAAAAAGGGGCGTCATCCGGCACCGATCTCCTGTCACTGGGGAAACAGAGGTGTCGCAGGACCGCTAGGGAACCTTACAAGTACTTGCCATCTTGGTAGGGTGCGTCCTGCGCACCGGAAATTCAAACTATGGGCACATCAGCGAAACTTGAAAACCGACTTAATCAGAGCATCCCCAGGTGGATAGTTGTACGTTACGATAGACGCCTCCGTAAACTGCTGTAACAAAAGAAGAGTGATTGGGTACATGAAACATCACACCATCGGATTTATCGGCGCCGGCAACATGGCGCGCAGCCTGGCGGGCGGTCTGCTCAATAATGCCTGGAGCAAGGACAAACTGCTCCTCTCCGATCCAAGCCTGGAACAGCGGACGGCAATAACCGATGCCCTGGGGCTCACGGTGCTGGAGAACAACGCGGACGTCGCGGCACGCGCCGATGTATTGGTCCTGGCGGTCAAACCCCAGGTTCTGCGCGCAACGGCACTGGCGTTGGCTGCCACGGTGCAGGCAAAAAAACCCCTGGTCATATCCATCGCCGCCGGTATCCGTGCCGACGACATACAGCGTTGGCTGGGAGGGAATCTGGCGGTGGTGCGGGTCATGCCCAACACCCCGGCCCTGGTGGGCTCCGGTGCCTCTGGCTTGTTCGCCAACAACCTCACCAGCGATGCGCAACGGGACGAGGCCGAATCCCTTTTGCGCGCCGTGGGCACCACCGCCTGGTTGCAGGACGAAGCCTTGATGGATGTGGTCACTGCCGTTTCCGGCAGCGGACCTGCCTATGTCCTGCTGGTGATCGAGGTGCTGGAACAAGCCGCCATCCACCACGGTCTGGACCATGCCACGGCGCGTCTGCTGGCCATCGAAACCGTTTACGGCGCCGCCAAGATGGCCTTGGAAGGCGGCGAGGAGCCTGCCGCCTTGCGCGCCCGCGTGACCTCCCCCGGCGGCACCACGGAACAAGCGGTTAAAGTGCTGGAGCAGGGCGGCCTGGCAAAACTCTTCGACGACGCCGTGGCCGCCGCCATCCAGCGTGCGCGCGAGCTGACCAACCTGCTGGGAGAAAAATAATGGGAGGCTACCTCACCGAAGCCGGCGTATTCCTGATTCAATTTATCTTTGGTTTTTATATCCTGGCGGTACTGCTGCGTTTCTTACTGCAGCTGGTACGAGCGGACTTCTACAATCCTATTTCCCAATTTCTGGTCGCCCTGACCAATCCGCCCCTGCGGCCGTTGCGTCGTTTGATCCCGGGGCTTTGGGGTATCGATCTGGCGTCGGTATTGCTGCTGTTCATACTTAACGGACTACAGTGGTTGCTAATCCATATACTGAATTACGGGACCACTCCCGCCCTGTTGGGTTTGGCGGTGTATTCCCTGGCGGATTTGTTGAAACTGACCCTCTATGTTTACTACGGCGCCTTGTTCATCCGTATCATCGTCAGCTGGATCAACCCTTACTCCCAGCAGAACCCAGCCTTGAATCTGGTGGTGCGTCTCACGGAGCCCTTAATGCGACCGGCACGCCAGCGACTACCGGCAGCAGGGGGGATCGATTTCTCGCCCATGCTGGTGTTTCTGGCCCTGGGTCTGGCACAGATACTGATCCTGCAACCCCTGCTGGTGCTCGGCCAGGGGCTGATGCACTGAGCGGGCAACCCTCCTGGTTTCACTGGTCCAGCGAGGACCTGATTCTGCGCATACTCGCCCAACCCAGGGCCAAACGCTGTGAAATCGTCGGGGTCCAGGGGGATTATCTGAAAATCCGCATCACATCGCCCCCGGTGGAGGGCAAGGCCAATGCCCAGCTGTTAAATTTCCTCGCCCAGGCCTTCGGCGTGCCGCGCAGCCGGGTCACCCAGACCCAGGGGTTAAGCGGGAAACTCAAGGTATTTCTCATCACCGCCCCCACAATTCTGCCGCATGGTCTAGATTTAGGACGTGACGCCTGAATTTCCCCTACGCCAGCCTCCCCCGGCGCGCAACAAAATCAGGCCCCGCCCAGGATGGCCATCTCAACAGAATAGGTTTTTTATATTTAAGGAAATTATGACTCTTGATGCGACTTCGTATTAAGTAATTTCACCATGGCGCAAACCGACTCCTTTTCCCGCCGCCTGGCGGACTATAAAAAATGGCGCGATGAGCTGACGGCCACCATCGCCGAGTATCAAGCGTGGATCGACCACCAGGGCCTCGGCAATGGTGTCGAGGACCTGCGCACCTACGAACTGATTGAATCACTCAAGACCGACAAATTGATCATTGCCCTGGTCGCGGAATTCTCCCGCGGCAAAACCGAACTCATCAACGCCCTGTTCTTCTCCGATTACAAACAACGCCTACTTCCATCGGAGGCCGGACGCACCACCATGTGTCCGACGGAACTGCAGTATGACGAAAAAGTCGAGGCATGCATAAAACTGCTGCCCATCGAGACGCGTGCTAGTGCCATGAGTATTGCAGAATACAAGCGCGCTCCTGTCAACTGGACCACCCTGGCCCTGGAGCTTACAGATTCCAAGAAAATGGCGGAGACGTTCAGGGAGATCGTACAAACCAAGCGGGTGACAGTCCGTGAAGCCCAGGAACTGGGGCTCTACAGCCCCGAGTCCGACCCGCACGGGGCCGCCCTGCATGTCGACGGCAGGGTGGACATCCCCGTGTGGCGGCATGCGGTGATCAATTACCCGCATCCGTTGTTGAAGCAAGGCTTGGTCATCCTGGACACCCCCGGCCTCAACTCCCTCGGTACCGAACCCGAGCTTACCATGAACATGTTACCCAATGCGCACCTGGTGCTGTTTGTCCTGGCCGCCGATACCGGTGTGACAAAATCCGATCTTGAGGTCTGGAACAATCACGTGCGCGTCACCCGTGGCTCGAAACAAACCACCTGTTTCGCCCTGCTGAATAAAATCGACACCCTGTGGGACGAATTACGCGACGCCGGTGCCATTGCCGAGAGCATCCAGCGCCAGATCCAGGAAACCGCGCGCATCCTCGGCATCAGTCCAAGTCTGGTATTCCCTGTATCCGCCCAAAAGGGTTTGATCGGTAAAATCAAAACAGACCACGGCCTGATTGAAAAAAGCGGCCTGCTCGCCCTGGAAGTCAAACTGTCGGACGACGTGGTCCCCAGTCGCCAGCGGTACGTGCGCGATAAAGTGATCGGTGAAATCGGCGACATGATCGAAAGCACTGGGGCCGTAGTATTGGGCAGGCTCGGTGCGATCGAAAACCAGATCAGCGAACTGAAGGGACTGGGCGGCAAAAGCCTGGATGTGATCCAAAATCTGATCGCGCGTCTGCGCAAGGAAAAAGACGCCTACGACCACACCCTGGTGCACTTCCAGCATTCACGCGCGGCGTTAGCCAAAGAGATCGATATCCTGATGGGCCATCTCAGCATGCCCAGCTTCGATAAACTGATTGATCAAACCCGCAACGACATGCAAGACAGCTGGACCACCCACGGCCTGAAAAAAGGCATGGAGACATTCTTCAATGGCACCAGCGCGGCCATGGAGCTCGTAAACAAACAAGCACATCATGTGAAAGGGCTCCTGGAGGCGGCGTACTACAAATTTCACACAGAACATGGACTGACGAAAATTCGTCCAACGGACTTCTCGCTATTAACCTACCGCAGCGAATTTCAGCGCCTGCGTGAGGACGCCGAGGCATTCCGCAACAGCCCGGCCATGCTAGTAACCGAGTCCCATTTCGTGATCAAGAAATTCTTCATCACCTTGGTCAGCCGGGCGCGCGGCATCTTCGATGATTGCAACAAGGCGGCGAACACCTGGAGCCGATCGATCATGGCGCCGGTTCTGGATCAGCTCCAGGAACACAAAACCCAATTGGTCAAACGCCTCGACGATCTGAAGAAAATCCAGGACAACCTCGATAATCTGGACAAGCGCATTGCCGAGTTGGACGTCATCAAAAAAACCCTGCACAACCAGCAACAGATGGCGAAAACCATGCTGCACAAAATCCACCGACCCATTTCCACCGGCAACCGCAGTACAGTTGCTTAATTTCTTCAACGACTGAGGTCTGTCGTCCAGCGGGTGTTACACCCTATGAGATTACCCTGTCGGAAATAAAAAAAGGCCGGAGGTTATGCCTCCGGCCTTTTGCGCAATAGCTGAAACAACTTACTTTGCGGCGGTCAACACCTTGTCGATGGAACCGAAGATGGTGTTGGGCACCAAGGTATTCTTGGTGAACGCCAGGTAACCAGAATCCCAGAAGTATAATTGCATGCGCCACATCTCACCATACTGCACTACCTGCACACCCTTACCGGTGTTGATCACCAACACCTCCAGGGGAAGCGCCGGTGCGTGATCCACGCCCGGATAGGGCGCGTCTTTACTCTTACCATCGCTACGGAAGTCTGAGTTGATGCGTACCGCTTTGTTCTCCGTGTACGCATTGCTGATGCCGAAATAAACTGCGTTGGACCCAACGGGAATCTTGCTGATCAGCTTCCAACCCGAGGCGTCATCCGTCCCCTTGTCCTTGCTGGCATTAAGCAGATTCTCCACCTTGGCGACGGTGGCCGCGAAATTCTCCGGCTTGTCACTGAAAACCAGGTTCTGGCTCTCGCTCCAATTGCGGAACTTGGCCATCATCTTGGCGGGGCCATCACCATTGAATTTATTCAATGCCTTCTCGGTACGGGTCGGTTCGAGCTGCACGGAGGTCTGCGTACCCGGCACCCTGGCGACCACGTCCTTGATTTCCTGAGTAACTGCCTGGGCGGCGGCGATCATCTGCGGGTATTGCTCGGTCCCGGCGTAGAAGACCATGGCATGGGCGATAGGATTGGCCATGTTGATTTGGGTCTTCTTACCCGCGCCATACTCGTAGACACCGATACGCAGTATCTGAGCGGAGATGGTGTTAGGGGGCAGATCTTTAGCGGCCCCCATATAACCTGGTGATGTCAGGATATACACCCGCGCTTTTTGTACCCCGTCCGGAATTTTAAGGTCCTCTTTGGCCTGCAGCGTCAACTTGGATTCTGCCAGGCTCTTTTCCAGTGCCGCTGTGGTCTCCTCAAACGAACCCGAGGCATCCAGCACACGCACGAAAATACCGTACTCATCTGCCGCCTGCGCAGACCCGACCCAACCGAATGCAACTAAGAATAATGCCCCGATTACTATACCGATGCGTCGTAAACTCATTAGTTTCTCCTCCAGTGATATTGGCCATTATGATTTATTGGAAACGTATCAGGCCGTTGTGGTTATACCCAGACTACCGAGAACATTGTGCGGTTTCCTGCGGCAGACCGCAACCTGCAATCCGGTGGGGAAAATGAAGAAAAACTGAGGTCGCCTTCCCTGGCGTTTCACGCATTACACACAAGCCGGCGTGTAATACGTTGATTATTTTCAGTACACGCTGATCTGGCTAGGGATTAATTAGCAAAGTCTTCAAAACGTCGATCGCCTGCCCAAAGCCCTGGCGTGCCGACAGCTGCCACAACCGCACGGCTTCCGTGGGGTCTTCGTTCACGCCCTGACCCTTTATGTACATTACGCCAAGGTTGAACTGGGCCGCGGCATACCCCTGTTTCGCCGCCATCTCCCACCACTTGGCGGCTTCCCGCAGGTCAATGTCCACGCCAGTGCCTTGGGCGTATAACAATCCAAGATTAAATTGCGCTTCCACGTGGCCCTGAAGCGCCGCGGGCTGCCACCAGCGGGCGGCCTCCACCATATCCCGTGGCACACCCTGGCCACGGGCATAGAAAATACCCAGATTGAACTGCGCGGCCGCATGACCCTGGTCTGCCGCTTTGCGGTACCAGGACAATGCCTGGGTATAATCAGGCGCGACACCCGCTGCGGTGTCACCCTCCGCATAGAGGGCTCCCAAGGCAAACTGCGACTGCGAATCACCTTCCTCCGCCGACAGCTTCCACAACCTCACTGCTTCAGGGTGACGGCCCCGACGATACTCTTGCATCGCCCGTTGGTAGGTACGGTCGACCAAAGAGGGCCTGCCAGTGTCGGTAGGCAGGGAAATGGCCAGCGGCTTCATATTGGTCAGGGTAGCGGTGGCTGCGTAGACCGGTAGCCAGGCCAGCCCCAGAAGCCCGACTGTTCCCAGGCACGCATTTTTGAGCATGCGACCGGAAAACAAACGACGCAAGCCGTCGAAAGTTCGCGATATTTGCCTGAAAATGCCTCGCATAAAACCCCCTCTACACAAAAATAAGCGGAACGCCATTGCTGTCTGAATATAGAGCAATGGGCATGCCAACTTTTAACTGCTATAGAGAAGACTTGGGCAGGCCGTAGACAACTGAGGCCGGAGCGCTCACCACGACACCGTGACGTTCCGGATCGGTGTGCCAGATGCCCAACTATCTAGGTCGGCTTTTGTACCCCAGAGTGCACTTTAGCGCCTGCAACACGCAGAAACTCCCAAAGGGCATCCCCCGACCTGTCTTGCGCCTCCAACACCAACCATTTATCGGACAACCCATGACGCTCATCCCAGCGCCATCTATGAATATTCGGGCACTCTGGGTTAACCTGGACCACGATTAAGTGACTTCGTAAATTGGTAAAGCGACAGAAGAGAAAGGAAATATGGCTGTTGTCGAGCTCTCGTGTTGCCGGAAATGGGACACAACACTACACAGGAGGTGTAATAATGATCTGGTTCGCAATTATCTGGTTAGCGGTAGGTACCGTGGCGGCAGTTCTCTTTGGTCTGATGGCCCACCGATCGCAGTCATCCGCAGTCATCCTTAAAGAAAGTCCGAAGACGCGCAGCAACGCGGACTCGGTTCCCCACAAAGACCACGTCCCCGCCCTTTAACCGTCTTGAGTACGCCCCTCTCCGGCACCCCACCTCGGGACAGCTGGAGGGGGGATAGTGTCCTGCCCCACCACGCACCCCAGACCCACGGCTCCTAGCGCCTGGCGTTGCACATCGTGGTCAGGCACATAAATAGATTGCGGCCGCCTCTTCAGTCCGGGACAAATATCCCGGCATCTCCAGGTCTTCCATCTTCAGTAACTCGTGGACAGGCACCTCGAAGGCGTGAGCGATTTTAGCCAGATTGGCCAAGCCGATATTCACTTCCGCGCGCTCCACGTGGCCGATGTAGTTGCGGTGCAGCCCCGCAAGCTCCGCCAACACCTCCTGTGACCAGCCGCGCGCCGCGCGCAACATGCGGATTCGTTTCGCGAGCTGCTGCTGAATATTCTGATGAGATGAGAAAATCTCTGGCATGATTACTCCCCTATTTGTGACGGATAAACTGGACGGCTAGGGCGTGCTCGATATCATCACCAGCCGATACAAGGCGATCAAGTCACCGATAGTAAGCGGGTCGCTTCGTTTGAACAAATTTCGGAGGAACAGTATTTGGTACATCTGCCCCTTGTCTCCCGCGGCGGGAGGTGAAATCAGGGGGCTACGTTGTGACACAGTGACGCACGCCGTCAGCGCCCTCATCCATTTCCGGAAGGGGCATCATGCTCCAAGGCCTTGATGTCCCCCCGCATGCGCCACAGCAACCAGATACCGGGCAAGGCCACCAAAGACGTAATAAAGAAGAACTCCACCCAACCTACCCACTCCACCAGGTAGCCGGCGGGCGGCCCCATATATTGGCGCCCCAGCGAGGCGAGAGAGGAGAGCAAGGCATACTGCGTGGCAGTATAACGATGGTTACACAAGGCCATCATGAAGGCGACAAAGGCCGCTGTTCCCATGCCACCGGTAATATTTTCGAAACCCACCGCCAACACTAGGAGGGCATAGCTTTTACCAACCCAGGCCAGCAGCATAAAAGATAGGTTGGAAACCGCCTGCAAGATACCGAACAGCATGAGAGACCGGAAGAGTCCCAGCCGCACCATCAGGCCACCGCCGATGAGTACACCAATGAGTGTGGCGGCCACACCCATCCCCTTGTTCACCACACCCACATCGGTCAGGGAAAAACCGACGCCGCGCAAAAGAAAGGCAGTGCTGAGGCTGCCGGCAAAGGCATCGCCCAGCTTGTACAGAACGACAGTGGCCAATAGCAAGACGGCCCCCGGTCGCCCGAAAAAATCCTGCAAGGGACCCACCACCGCCTCCTTCATGGTGCGCGGTGGCGTGACCCGCACTTCCGGCTCGGGGGCATACAGCGTGGCCGCCACACCGATCAGCAATAGACCCGTCATCAATAGGTAAGCACTCAACCAGCCGGTGTAATCCGCGATGATCAACGCCAGCGCGCCCGAAGCGATCATAGCGATGCGATACCCCAGCACCGATACCCCAGCGCCGAAACCGCGTTCCTTTTCATGCAAGACATCCGTGCGGTAGGCATCGAAGGCGATGTCCTGGGAAGCGGAGAGAAAGGCCACCACCAGCGCCAGGGCCGCCACCGCCAGGGGCGCATGTTTCGGTGAGCTGAAGCCGATGGCCGCGATACCGACCATAAGACCGATCTGTGTGGTCAGCATCCAACCGCGCCGACGACCCATCCAGGGCGGAACAAAACGATCCATCACCGGGGACCAGAAAAATTTGAGGGTGTAGGGTAAACCCACCAGGGTAAACAGGCCGATGGTGTGCAGATCCACCCCTTCCACCGCGAGCCACGCCTGCAAGGTGCCGGATGTCAGCGCCAGGGGCAGACCGGAAGAGAATCCGAGGAACAACATCACCCCGACCCGGCGGTTGGTGAAGATCTCCCAGTAGCTGTTTTGTTTTGTCATAACAATGCTTACGGTGTTGCGCGCCGGAATCTTAACATGACACCCAGCGCCGTGTGGCAAACTGAACGCCAGCGTCCCGCCGCCTCCCAGGAACCATCAGCGCGGCGATGGTCATCGAAGCTTGGTAGCGTAATCGATAATCAGCGGCGCATGATCGGAGAAGCGCTTGCGCTTGTAGATGGACTCGGCCTCGGCCTTTTTGGCGATGCCCGGTGTCGCGATCTGATAATCGATGCGCCACCCCACGTTCTTGTCCCACGACTGTCCGCGATTGGACCACCAGGTGTATTGCTCCGGCTGGTCGTTCAACCGGCGAAACACATCCACCCAACCAAGTTTGTCCAGCACCTGCGTCATCCAGGCGCGCTCTTCCGGCAGAAAACCGGAATTCTTTTGATTGCTGCGCCAATTTTTCAGATCGATCTCTTTGTGGGCGATGTTCCAGTCGCCACAAATAATATACTCGCGGCCGTCCGTGCGGTGTTTTTTCAGCACCGGCAGAAACTCATCCATAAAATGAAACTTCACCGCCTGGCGCTCCGGCCCGCTGGATCCGGACGGCAGATACAGGGAGATCACGCTGAGCTTGCCGAAATCCGCCTGAATATAGCGGCCCTCCACGTCGAAATCCGGGATGCCGAGACCGATGCGCACATTGTCCGGCTCACGCGCGCAATACAAGGCGACGCCGGAATAGCCCTTCTTCCCGGCGCAATGGAAAAAACCATGATAGCCCCGGGGCGCCAGCATTTCCCCGGTCAGCTGCGGCTCCTGCGCCTTCAACTCCTGCAGGCAGATGACGTCCGCCTGTTGACGCAGCATCCACGGGAAAAACCCCTTGCTGGCGGCGGAACGTATGCCGTTGAGATTGGCCGAGATGACGCGCATTTAATTTTCTCGAATTTAGTGTAATATTTTTTAGTAGTTGACGGTGGTATAACCTTACCTAACCAGCACAACTTAACGCCCGAGCCATGACACGCATCCAAGCCTTTCTCATCCACCTCGGCATTAGTGTCGCGATTTACCTTATATTGCTCTACCTTATTGTTTTTATCTGGTACCCACAACCGTTTTTTGCCGCGGACGGCGGTTGGCAGGGCATCCGGCTGGTAACCGGCATCGATCTGATCCTGGGTCCAGTACTTACCCTGATCGTCTTCAAGGCCGGCAAGCCCGGACTTAAATTTGATCTCACCCTCATCGGTATTTTACAGGTACTGGCATTGTCCTGGGGCGTCTGGACGGTCTATAACCAGCGCACCGATCTCGTGGTGTTTGCCGACGGCGCCTTTTACACCTTAAACCCCGAGCAGGTAGCGGGTGTGGGCGCGGCGGCGCAAAAAATTATCGCCCATGCGGATACGCGTCCGCCCTACGCCTATGTCAACCTGCCCTTGGACAAGGCGGAAAGAAAATCCCTGGTCAGAAGCCTGTTCGCAGGCAAACCCCTGTTTCTGCATGGCGAGTTGTATGCGCCCCTGACCGCTGACAACCGGCGGAAAATACCGGCGCAAAGCATGCCGGTGGCGTCGCTGCTGAACAAATCACCGCGCAGTCAGCAGGCCCTGGATGATTTCCTGCAGCATCAGCGGGGAAAGGTGGACGACTACGCCTTCTTGCCGTTACATTGCCGCTATGAACACTTGGTCATCGCGCTGAACCGGAAAGATGGCCAGTTTGTCGCGTCCCTGAATATCAACACCGCTCACCTTTACTGACCGCAGCGCTGCCGGCCTGCGCACCGCGCAGCCGACAAAAGTTTCAGGAAAAACAATCAAGCTATGCATACCTATCAAAAGGAATTTCTCGACTTCGCCATCGCCGCGGACGTCCTGCGTTTTGGCGAGTTCACCCTCAAGTCCGGGCGCATTAGTCCCTATTTCTTCAATACCGGTCTGTTCAATACGGGTGACCGGCTGGCGCGCCTGGGCCGCTTCTACGCCCAGGCCATTCTGCACTCGGGGCTTAACTTCGACATGGTGTATGGCCCCGCTTATAAAGGTATCCCCCTGGCGTGTACGACGGCGATTGCCTTGGCAGACCAGCATGGGCGCGATGTCCCCTATGCCTTCAATCGCAAGGAGGCAAAAAAACATGCCGAGGGCGGCGTTATCGTCGGCGCACCTCTGAAGGGGAAGGTATTGATCATCGATGATGTGATCTCCGCCGGCCTGTCCGTGGGGGAGTCAATAAACATCATCCATCAGGCCGGCGCCACGCCGGCGGGCGTGGCCATTGCACTCAATCGTATGGAGCGGGGTCACGCCGACGTCTCGGCGGTGAGGGAGGTGGAACAGCGTCACCAGTTGTCGGTGACGAGCATTGTGACGCTGGACACACTGGTCGCTTATCTGGAAGAAAACCACGAGGCAGGGGCGCATCTCAGCGCTATCCGCGCTTATCGTGCCGAATACGGCGGCTGAAGGCGTTCAGCTTAGTGTGCGCGCCGTTCTTTGAAGTGCGTAAGCATACTGTCGCGACTGATGTTGCCCTGAACCACGGCACCCTCGGCCACGGCGATCAACGGGCTGCTGAGGTTGCCACTCACATGCGCGGTGGAGCGCAACTCCAGCTTGTAACGGGCGGTGACGTTACCGTCTACGCGCCCACGAATCACCACGGTGTCGGCCACCACATTGCCCTGCCATCGGCAATCCTGGGCCAGCATCACTGCGCCCTCCACATCGCTGTTGCCACGCACCATGCCCCGCACCAGGTAATTGTCTTTACCCTGCAGGTTGCCGATGAAGGCCTGATCCCGCGCGATGGTGGAAGGCAGTTCACGCATACCGTCCAGTGCCCTGCGCTTAGTCATACGATCTCCAGAATAGTCGACATATTTAGGGGCTTCTACTTACCAATCTATTCGAATCATGGGCGTGCCTACATTGGCTGAAAAAGGTGGCGACGGCAACAACCAGCAACCGCTCATCACGTGACTTGCCGAATAACTTTCTGCGCGGCCGCATCGTCTCATAGACGATGAAATTATCGAAGAAGTTTCGTTTTATCTATCCCTGGACTGACTGATTCTTACCTGGCTGCTGAGACAGTTAAGGTAATGCCAAACCTGCGCATGCATGCCGTCGCCGTTGCGACGTCATACCCGGCAACGTACACATTGCGCCCGACTATAATGGGGGGCTTACCACCACCGAATGGACACCCCTGGGGATAGAATGAGAAACGGTAACGCAGATTTTTATGACCTGACCCCAGCCCAACGCGCGACCCCAACCGGTTAGAAGACCCGCGCGCTCGACGGCCAGACCGCCACTTCCGGCGTTCCGGACGGGGAAAGGCGTTGACATTTTTACCATTCGCCCTAGTCTTGTGAGCATTCGTGATCGCACAGGTACCCCGTATGGCCAAGTCCACCCTAGCTACCCTGATCGCACTGATCGCCACCTTTGCCCTGCTGAGCGTAGCCGCCCAGGCGGGACCCGCCACTGGCAGCAAGATCAAAAAATGCCAGGACGCCAGCGGTCACTGGCATTATGGGGACAACGCGGACGATATGTGTCGGCAATCCAAAATAGTCGAAATCAATGAACAAGGCCTCACCACCAAGGAAATCGCCGCGCCCATGACGGCGGAACAACTCAAGCAGCGGGAAAACAATAAAGCCACCCTCGAGGCCGAAAAGAAAGTGGCTGAGGAACAAGCCCGTCAAGACCAGATATTGCTTTCCACCTATGGCCATGAGGATGACATCAGCTACGTCCGTGACCGGAAAATCGCCGATACCGAGGCCCAGATCCAGTCCAGCCAGAAGACCCTGACCGCCCTGCACAGCACCCAGAAACGCATACAGGCGCAGGCGGCGGACGAACAACGTGGGGGCAAACCCATCTCCGAAGCCAGTGCCAAACAAATTGCCAATATCGAAGCCCAGATCGCCAAGCACGAGCAATATGTCGCGGCAAAACAAAAGGAAATCGAGGCTATTCGCGCCCAAGCGACGAAAGATATGGAACGTTACCGGTATCTAAAAAGGGGGCTGCCCACTCCCGCCCCAGCCGCCGCTCAGACCCATCAATAGCAAAGCCGCCGGTGTTCGTCGGACCCTCGACACGGCTCCGCCAAATTCATCACATCGGAACAACCCAGCGATGGCCCGCCGGCGTTTGTTCCTGCTTCCAGAATGGGGCGCGGGTCTTCAGTTCATCAATAATATAGCGACAGGCCAGGAACGCCGCGTCCCGGTGAGCGGACCACACGGCGACCAACACAATCGGATCATTGGGAAGCAAAGGGCCGACGCGGTGTATCACCAGGCTATCCAGGATTTCCCAGCGTTGCCCAGCGTCGGCACAGACCCTCTCCAGATGTTTTTCGGTCATGCCGGGATAATGCTCCAGGGTCATGGCCGCCACCGGATTGCCCTGATTGAAATCCCGCAGACACCCCACAAAGGCCGTGGTGGCACCAAACTTTCCCGCGAGCGCCGGTTGGGCTTCTTGGTAAGTGGCCACTTCCTTCCAGGGATCGAAAGCGGAAGCTTGGATTTGGACCCGCATCAGCCCCCCGTCACCGGTGGGAAAAAAGCTACCTCGTCACCCGCGCTGACCGGCTGGCGCCAACTCACGTACTCTTGGTTAATGGCGACCAAGGTGTTGACGGGCAACGGCTCGGGGCTAACTTGAGTCCACACCTCGGCGACGCATGATATTCCTTCTACATCAATAGTTTCTTCGCTTTTACCCAGCTTTTCCCGAAGGCTGGCGAAATAACGAACGGTGATCATCTTCATAGGTCTACTCTAGGCATGCGGTCGACGGAAAATTCCCACGGTATTCATACTCTGCCCCGGTAAAATGCGCTAGAATGACCGGCTTTACAAGGTCTCACCCCACCGGCATGGCAGATGGGGTTTTGAGCGAGCATCGGCAGGCGATAATTACAACAAATTCAAATAAACGCCGCTTATCGACCACTGCAGTAATACTAATTAGTTTTAGCCAAGACAAGGATTTAAAGTCGGTCGTTATTTCGCCCCCCCGTTTCTGCTCCTGGCACGGTTGAGCCCAACGGCGACACCCCTTTTGGTAGGGTAGTTTAGATACCCGGATATTGGCGTTGTTAGTGGTTATGAGGATAACTAAATATGAGTAAACTGGTAAACCCCCACGGCAGCAATGCCCTGAAACCCCTGCTGCTGGAAGGTGCTACCCTTCAGGCCGAGCTGGAACGGGCGAAAAAACTTCCCCAACTGAAAGTCTCTTCCCGTGAAGTCGGCGACATCCTGATGCTCGGCATCGGCGGCTTCACCCCCCTCGACGGCTTCATGACCCACGCCGACTGGCAAGGTGTCTGTGATGGGATGAAAATGGTCGGCGGTCTGTTCTGGCCCATCCCTATTACCCTCTCCGCGGACAAAGCCGCCGCCGACGGCATCAAGACCGGCGCCGAGATCACCCTGGTGGACGGCGAAACCGGCGAACTCATGGCCACCATGAAGGTCACCGAGAAGTACGCCATCGACAAGGCCCACGAATGCATGATGGTGTACAAGACCACGGACCTGGAACACCCCGGGGTCAAGATGGTCATGGACCAGGGCAATATCAATCTCGCCGGCCCCATCAAGGTCCTCACCCAAGGCGAATTCCCCAAGAAGTACGCCGACTACATGACCCCCGCGCAGACGCGCAAGCTGTTCGAGGAAAAAGGCTGGTCCACCGTCGCCGCCTTCCAGACCCGCAACCCCATGCACCGCTCGCACGAATACCTGGCGAAAGTCGCCGTGGAAATCTGTGACGGCGTGCTGATCCACTCGCTGCTGGGCAAACTCAAGCCCGGTGACATCCCGGCGGAAGTGCGCTCCAAGGCCATCGGCACCCTGGTCGACAAGTACTTCGTCAAGAACACCGTGATCCAGTCCGGCTACCCGCTGGACATGCGTTACGCCGGTCCGCGCGAGGCACTGCTGCACGCGTTGTTCCGTCAGAACTACGGCTGCTCGCACCTCATCGTCGGCCGCGACCACGCCGGCGTCGGCGACTACTACGGTCCCTTCGACGCGCACCACATCTTCGACCAGATCCCAAAAGATGCCCTGGAAACCAAGCCGCTTAAAATCGACTGGACCTTCTGGTGCTACAAGTGCGGCGGCATGGCCTCGGCCCGCACCTGCCCGCACGACGCCGGGGACCGCCTGCTGGTGTCCGGCACCAAGCTGCGCAAGGCCCTGTCGGAGAACGCCGAGGTAGCGGCGGAATTCAGCCGTCCCGAGGTCCTCGCCATTCTGCGCGAGTACTACGCGAGCATCAAAGAAGGCGACAAGGTAGAGGTAAAGCTGTCCGGACATTCGGCCAAGTGAGGCGACAACGCCTTGCCCCGGGTCCGGCGGCAACATTAATTATTTTTGCAGTATTAAATTTAGACGTTTTGTAATTCAACCTAAGAAAATGGAGCGCAATCATGCCAACATTCGTACGTACCGATAAATGCGATGGCTGCAAGGGTCAGGACAAGACCGCTTGCATGTACATCTGCCCGCACGACCTGATGATGCTGGACAAAGACGGTTCCGAGACCGGTCACGCCATGAAGGCCTACAACCAGGAACCGGAACAGTGCTGGGAGTGTTATTCCTGCGTGAAGATCTGCCCGCAACAGGCGATCGAAGTTCGCCACTACGCCGACATCGTACCGCTTGGTGGTTCGGTGCAGCCGCTGCGTGGCACCGACTCCATCATGTGGACCATCAAGTTCCGCAACGGCAACATGAAGCGTTTCAAGTTCCCGATCCGTACCACGCCGGAAGGCTCGATCAAGCCGTACGAAGGCAAGCCCACGGTCAAGATGGCCGACATCGCCAAGCCGGGCACCTTCACCAGCGCCGTGATGGGTGGCTACCGCGCCGGCAAGAAGGAAGAGTTGATCCGCGTCAAGTAAGGATCAACCGGGTACAGGATTAACAACTGAATTTTTTAAGGTGAAACATATGGCACAAGGTACTTTCGGTAACCCCGAAGTTGTTCAAGAAGAGGTGGACATCCTCCTCATCGGCGGCGGCATGGCCTGCTGCGGTGCGGCGTTTGAAATCATGCGTTGGGCCGATGCGGCCAAGGCTGAATCCGGCGTTGACCTCAAAATCAAACTGGTCGACAAGGCCGCCATGGACCGCTCCGGCGCAGTGGCTCAGGGTCTGTCCGCCATCAACACCTACATCGGCCCCGAGCAGGATCCCGCCGACTACGCGCGCATGGTCTCTAACGACCTGATGGGCATCACGCGCGACGACCTGGCCTACGACCTGGGCCGCGTGGTGGACGACTCGGTGCATCTGTTCGAGGAATGGGGTCTGCCGATCTGGAAGACCGACGCCGACGGCGTACGTCACGACGGCGCCCACTCCATCGGCGAAGGCCTGCCGGCCCTGAAGGACGGCGGCAAGCCGGTGCGTTCGGGCAAGTGGCAGATCATGATCAACGGCGAGTCCTACAAGTGGATCGTGGCCGAGGCGGCGAAAAACGCCCTGGGCATGGACCGCATCCAGGAACGTATCTTCATCGTCAAGCTGATCAACGACAAGAACGACCCGTCGCGCATCGCCGGCGCCGTCGGCTTCTCGACCCGCGACCACAAAGTGATCGTGTACAAGTTCAAGGCCTGTCTGCTGGCCGCCGGTGGTTGCGTCAACCTGTTCCGTCCCCGCTCCGTCGGTGAAGGGCAGGGTCGCGCCTGGTACCCGGTGTGGAACGCCGGTTCGACCTACGCCATGGCCGCCGAGGCCGGCGCCGAGATGACCATGATGGAAAACCGCTTCGTACCCGCCCGCTTCAAGGACGGCTACGGCCCGGTCGGCGCCTGGTTCCTGCTGTTCAAGGCCAAGGCCATCAACGCCAACGGCGAAGTGTATATGGACCGCAACAAGGAGATGCTGAACGACTACCCGCCATACGGTCAGGCGGCAGTCCCGGCGTCCTGCCTGCGAAACCATCTGATGCTGCATGAGATGAAGGAAGGCCGTGGTCCGATCTACATGGACACCGTCGCGGCGCTCGCCAAACTGCGCGAGACCCTGACGCCGAAGGAAGTGAAGCACCTCGAAGCCGAGGCGTGGGAAGACTTCCTCGACATGTGCATCGGCCAGTGCGGTATCTGGGTCGGTGAGAACATCGAGCCGGAGAAGAAGAACTCCGAACTGATGCCGACCGAACCGTATCTGCTAGGTTCCCATTCCGGCTGCTGCGGTATCTGGGTCTCGGGTCCGACAGACGTGGGCGCGCCCACGGACGAAGAGCACGAAGACAAGGGCAAGATCCCGGCGCACCTGCCGAAGGGCTGGAACTGGGGCTACCGCTCCATGACCACCGTCAAGGGTCTGTTCACCGCCGGCGACGGCGTGGGCGCCTCCGGCCACAAGTTCTCCTCCGGTTCGCACGCCGAAGGCCGTCTCGCCGCCAAGGCCATGGTCAAGTACTGCGTCGACAACAAGGACTTCAAACCGGAACTCGATACCCCGGTCGACCAGTTGGTCGCCGAGATCTACCAGCCGGTGAAGACGTTCCTGGAACACAAAGACTACACCACGGCCATCGACATCAACCCGCACTACATCACGCCCAAGATGCTGCAGTTCCGTCTGCAGAAGATCATGGACGAGTACGTGGCCGGCGTGGCGACCTACTACACCACCAACGAAAAGATGCTGAAGGTGGCGGAAGAGAAGCTGGAAATGCTCAAGGAAGACTCCCTGAAAATGCGTGCCAAGGACCTGCACGAGCTGCTGCGCGCGTGGGAAAACTATCACCGCGTGATCACCGCCGAAGCGCACATGAAGCACATTCAGTTCCGCGAGGAGTCCCGTTACCCGGGCTTCTACTACCGCATGGACAAGAACTTTGTCGATGAGAAGAACTGGAAGTGCTTCGTGAACTCCATCTACGACCGCAAGTCGCACAAGTGGACGGTGTTCAAGCGCAAGCACATGGACCTGGTGGACAAGTCCAAGCTGTTCAAGGCCGCGGCCCACTGATTATGGTTCTTAGGGCGAGCACGCCACCTTTGTATGGTTCTTAGGGCGAGCACGCCACCTTAGCCACACAAGTTAGTCAGTAGTCCGCCGGGCGCCCAGGAATACACGGGGCGCCCGGTTTTTTTTCAGCCACTGTTAAGTTTCCAAAACGCCCCGCGCAGCCGGTACGCTTTGGAAACTTGAACGTCGCCAAACCGTGAGTGCCAGAGGTGCAAAGATGGATAAGCCTATCATCAACGATTCGCCGTTCCCCGTGAGCCCGGTCCTGCCGGAGATGCTGGACGGCAATACCGAGATACAATTCCGCTGTCGCAAAGGCATAGAGTGCTGGAACGCCTGCTGCAGCAACATCGATATCTCCCTCACGCCGTACGACATACTGCGCCTGAGCCGCCGTCTCGGTCTCACCACCTCCGACTTCCTGGTAAAGTACACCTTCCCGTATGAGATCGACGCGAGCGGTATCGCCGGCGTAAAACTAATGCCCGTGGAAGGCGGCAGCGCCTGCCAGTTCATGCTGCCGGAAGGTTGCAGCGTGTACCAGGATCGTCCCACTTCGTGCCGTTATTATCCGGTGGCGCTGGTATCCATGCGCCGCACCGACGAGAACACCGATCGCAGTTCCTTTGCGCTGGTCAAGGAGAGTCACTGCCTGGGGCACAACGAACCACGGTCCATCAGCATCGCCGACTACCGCAAGGAACAAGGCGTCGAGGAATACGACGAGATCGGCCGCGGCTGGCGCCAGCTGGTGCTGAAAAAGAAATCCTCCGGTCCCACCATCGGCAAACCCTCCAAACGCAGCCTGCAACTGTTCTTCATGGCGTGCTACGACCTGGACCGCTTCCGCGAGTTCGTCCGCAGCGGCCCGTTCTCTGAAGTCTATGCCCTGCCCGCCGATGAACTGCAGAAGATTCTCGACACCGATACCGAACTGATGCTGTTCGCCTTCCGCTTCCTGCGGCAGGTACTGTTCGGCGAGAACACCATCACGCTCCAGTCCGACGCACTGGAAAAACACCTGGAGCGCCGGCGCGAGGTCGAAGCGCTGCGCGCGGCCGAGGCGGCGAAGGGGCCGGACACGGGGGAATAGCGACAGGTGTCTGGCGCATGCGGCTACATGTACCGGCCTACACAGGCTTGAGTTAATATGAAACTGAATTCCAGCAATCCGGAGGAAATCAGCGCCCTCACGCTGGAGTACTACAATCAACACGCCGACGATTTCTTCGAGGGCACACGCGGTCACGATGTCGGCCAGAATATCGCTGCACTGCTGCGCTATATCGAATCTAAATCACCTTACGCACTGCTCGATTTTGGCTGCGGGCCAGGGCGCGACCTCAAGACGTTTGCCGAACTCGGCCATCGTGCGGTGGGGTTGGAAGGCGCTGCACGCTTCGCTGCCATGGCGCGTGCGTACAGTGGCTGCGAAGTGTGGGAGCAGGATTTTCTCAAACTCGATCTGCCGCCTGGACATTTCGATGGTGTGTTTGCCAACGCCGCGCTGTTTCATGTGCCCAGCCAGGGCCTACCGTGTCTGTTGCTGCAACTGCACGCAACCCTGAAGCCCGGTGGCGTGCTGTTCAGCTCCAACCCGCATGGACGTGACGAGGAAGGCTGGAACGGTGGGCGTTACGGCGCGTACTACACTCTCGACACCTGGCGTCGCTATCTCTCAGACGCAGGCTTCATCGAACTCGCCCACTATTATCGCCCCGCCGACCGACCACGCGCGCAGCAGCCTTGGCTTGCCAGTGTCTGGCGCCGCAGTTGAGCATCGTCTCCACTAAACAATGATGTTGATGTCAACGACGCCTTTCAACCTGCTACACTCAAGTGAATTCAGTACTGATATACCTCAGACACGCATAACAGAGGCAGCTAACTTTGAATAATCCATATCAAACCCCTGCTTCAAAACTGGCGAAAAATACCCGTGATCTGGAATATGTGGGATTCTGGGCCAGGACCTGGGCCTCGATCATCGATTCTATTATTTCATTGGCAGTGATTTATCCCCTATTGTACGCAGTGTACGGCAAGGCATATTTCGTGAAGACGAATTTTATTCTCGGGGTTGGCGATTTTTTGTTGAGTTACGTTCTGCCCGCCGCCGCGGTATTGCTTTTCTGGTTCTATAAATCCGCCACGCCCGGAAAGATGGTGATACGGGCAAGCATCGTTGACGCCAAGACTGGCGGGAAACCCTCCACGGGCCAACTGGTGGGACGCTATTTTTCCTACTACCTTTCCGCACTGCCTCTGTGTTTGGGTTTTTTCTGGGTGGGATGGGACGCTAAAAAACAGGGCTGGCATGATAAATTGGCCGGCACCGTGGTGGTCAGGCCGTCGGAACCAGGAACTAATGCGGTTCAATTCCCCGAACAGGCGTGATCACTATTGCTTACCTGCGTACACATCCGGCGTTAGTGGGCGTGGATGTGCCCGTTGATTCCGGCGCTAGAATGGTTGTGAGCCCCGGGGGCCAACAACATGTACAGCCCGAAGGACAAGATCAACACACCGGCCACCTGGCGCACACGCCGCATGCGCGTGATTTCCCTGAGCCAGCGCGCCGCTGAACCCAGGGCGAGCAACATCGGTAACGTACCGAGACCAAAAGCCAGCATGATGAGACCACCTTGCGCGGCCCCGCCGGCGGCGAGGGACCAGGCGAGCGCGCTGTAAACCAAACCGCACGGCAACCAGCCCCAAACGAGACCCAGGCCAAAGGCCTGCACCGGGCTTTTGGGTGGCAATAAACCACGCCCCCAGGGCTCGATGTGTCGCCACAATCTGCCGCCGAGTTTCTCCAATCCTGTCAGGGCGTTCCACCACCCGGCGATGTATACGCCGAGGGCCAGCATGAACACCCCGGAGATCGCCCGGCCGACGCTCATCGCGGTGTGCGGCGTGAGGCCGCCTGTCAGTTGCGCGCCCAGCGCGCCCAGCAGCGCGCCGGCGATCACGTAACTCATAATACGACCGCTGTTGTAGGCAAGCAGGTAAGGGAGTAGACGTGCGTAGGACGTGCGCACTGGCGCGGGCAGTCCCATGGTTAGCGCCCCGGAGATACCGCCACACATGCCTATGCAATGTATAGAGCCTAGCAGCCCCGCCAGAAACGCCGTCAACCAGGTAATTTCCGTCGACATAGCTGCTCTGCCGCTATAGGTTAGAAAACGTAGGCCTCAACCCAACGGTGGTGTCGGTAGCATGCGCAAATGCGCCTCATCCGGCGTCACCAACAGCCCGACCAGACGCCAATCCCCCGCTTCGATCTGCAGGTCCCAATGACCCTGCACCAGGTCTGGCAACGTCGTCTGATACTCCCCTGGGCGCTGCTGTTGCATCACCACCACACGGTCGAATCCTGCGCGCGTGGCATGCAGAAAACTGACCTGGATGCTCGCGGGCAATACAGCCAGGTGTGTTGCCTTGAGTTGTACCTTCAACAGATGATGCGGGTAATCGATATCGAGAGTGCTTTCCAGTCCATGCGCCTGGGCCGCTTTGTCACGATGCAGGGTAAGGTTGATATTCTTTCCCTCCTGATAGTAGTCGTCGACCACCAGGCCGTCATAGGTGGTGATGGCAAAATACAGGATGGTCATGCCCATGATGACCGATACGATGGGGAATGCGACGATCAACCACATCATGCGCACGCGGTACCAGGGTTTCTTTTCAGTCGAAGTTTGCATTAAGGTCTCAACGGTATAGGTCCAAGGAAGCGGGCGTCTTCGTGCACCGCCAGTCTTTTATCATCGGTCGCATGCAGCAGGAATTCAACTTCGCTACTGCGTTGTGTCAATTGTTCGGGATCCGCCACGAGACGCACGACGATATCCCGCGTCTGCCCGGCATCGACAGCGATGTCCGCAAACGCAGAGTCAAGCGTCAGACCTTCGATTCCGGTTGCAGCCAGGACATATCGGTGGCTGCTGTTATCCATATTCATGATCTTGAGTGTATAAACATTCTCAATCATGCCTTCGTTGGTCTCACGATAGAGACTGGTTCGGTCGCGCACGATATCCAGTTTCAATGGGACGCGCAGCAGTACCGACACGACCAATGCAAGGCTGATGGCCATCAATATCAACGCATAGATCGCGACCCTGGGCCGGAATATCCGGCTCGGCTTGCCTTCGAGCGCGTTCTCTGTGGTGTAACGTATCAGCCCGCGCGGGTAACCCATCTTGTCCATCACCGAATCGCACACGTCGACACAGGCGGCGCAGGCGATGCATTGATACTGCAACCCATCGCGTATGTCGATGCCCGTGGGGCACACCTGCACGCAGAGGGTGCAGTCTATGCAGTTCCCGAGATTCTTGCTTTTTGGATCGATCAGGCGGTTACGCGCACCGCGCGGCTCGCCACGCGCCTTGTCGTAGGAAATAATCAAGGTATTACGATCGAACATCGCACCCTGAAAGCGCGCATACGGGCACATATAAGTGCAGACCTGCTCACGCAACCAACCGGCGTTGCCATAAGTCGCCAGGCCATAGAAAAACACCCAGAACGTCTCCCATGGCCCTAGAGAAAAACTAATCGTCGCCATGCTCAGTTCGCGGATGGGGGTAAAAAAGCCGACGAAGGTAAAACCGGTCCACAGCGAGAACAGCACCCACAGCGTGTGCTTGCCGCCAACTTTCAGAATTCTTTCACGATTCCAGGGTTGCTGCGCAAGCCGCATCTGCTGCATGCGATCGCCCTCGAGCTTGCGCTCCATCCACAGAAATATTTCAGTCCAGACGGTTTGCGGGCAAGTGAACCCGCACCAGACACGGCCGGCGACGGCGGTAAACAGAAACAAGGCGAGTGCTGCAATAATCAGTATCACCGCGAGATAAAAAAGATCCTGCGGCCAGAACGTCCAGGCGAAGAGATTGAATTTGCGCGCCGGCAGGTCGATGAGAAATGCCTGGCGGTCCGTGCCCCAATCTATCCAGGGAAGACCGTAGAAAATTCCCAGCGTGAGACTGGCCAGGATAATGCGCAGGTCGGCAAAGAAGCCGTGCACCATGCGCGGATACACTTTCTGGTGTTGGGCATATAGCGATTCGTGCCTGGCATTCGCCTCGGCCAGGGTGACCATGCGCTGGCCGGCCTGCGGGCGCTGGCCGGCGAAGGGGCGATGTTTCTTTTCCACCGACGGGTTGTCGCCCGCGGGCTTGCGTCGCTTGGCCGCTTCCTGCGCCTCCACCAGAGACATGACGCGTTGCGGGGGCAACGTGTCATCCTTGCTCTGGGTGTCCTTGGCCTGCTGTTCCTTTTTGCTGCCCTTGTCCGTCACAATCAGGGGCTGGGGTGCGACAGACTGTAGACGTAGGTCGCCAGCAGATGCACCTTGGCTTCACCCAGGAAATCGCCGTGCGCCGGCATCTTGCCCTGACGTCCGCCGCTGATGCTCCGCAGGATCGCCTGCTGTGTGCCGCCGTAGAGCCATATATTATCAGTCAGATTCGGTGCGCCTATGGCCGGATTGCCTTTGGCATCCGCACCGTGGCAACCTGCGCAGGTCTTGGCGAATATCTCTTTGCCGGCGATGGCAGCATCCTCCGGCACCTTGCGGCCGCTCAGGCTCATGATATAACTCGCAGCATTATACACACCCTCCTGACCGATCACCGGACCCCACGCCGGCATGATGCCGCCACGTCCGTTCATGATGCTCATCTGTATGTTTTCCGGGCTTCCTCCGTAAAGCCAATCGTTGTCGGTCAAGTTCGGAAAACCACTGTTGCCGTGGGCGTCCGCGCCATGACAGTTGGTGCAGTACGTCATGTACAGGCGTTCGCCTATCTTCACGGCGTCCTTGTTACCGATGAGGGCAATGACATTCTCGTTGCGGTATTTCTCGAATATCGGCCCGTAGTGCTCGTCGGCCTTCTTCATTTCGTTCTCGTACTGGCCCAACTCCGACCATCCCAACAATCCTTTAATAGTTCCGAGTCCCGGGTACAAGGCCAAATAGATCACGGCAAAAATAAGCGTCAGGTAAAACAAGTTCAACCACCACTTGGGCAGCGGGTTGTTCAACTCCTGCAGGTCATCGTCCCAGACATGTCCCATGGGCTTGGCCTCCTCGCCCACCTTGAGCTTGCCCTTCGACATCCAGATCACCAGGGCAGTGATGCCCGCAATACTGATCACCACCAGTATCGTGATATACCATTGCCAGAAACCGCTGGTAAAATCAGCCATGTTTTTTTTCTCCAACGTCTGCCTGGGTGGAATCGGCGTCATCGTCGTCCAATGCCATGCGCGCAGCCTTGTCAAATTCAGTCTTGCGTTTACCACTCCAGGCCCAAACCCAGATTCCCAGAAAAAGTACCACGAGCACCACGGTCCAGTAGGCATGCATCATCACAAAGTCCATGGCTTATCTCCTGGTCTTGATGGAGGTGCCCAGCACCTGCAGATAGGCGATGATGGCATCCATTTCCGTCTTGCCCTCCAACTCGCCGGGCGCCGCGGCAATCTCCTCATCCGTATAGGGATGACCGAGCATGCGCAACACGCGCATCTTTTTCTTAATATCACTGGCGTCGAGCTTGTTGGTTGCAAACCAGGGGAAACCCGGCATGATGGATTCCGGCACCACGTCGCGCGGATTCATCAGATGCACGCGGTGCCATTCATCGCTATAGCGGCCGCCCACCCGCGCCAGGTCCGGCCCGGTGCGCTCGGAACCCCACTGAAACGGACGGTCGTAGACAAACTCGCCGGCCACCGAATAATGACCATAGCGCTCGGTCTCCGCGCGGAACGGCCGGATCATCTGCGAGTGGCAGACACTGCAGGATTCACGAATGTACAAATCGCGACCGGATAATTGCAATGCCGTATAGGGCTTCAGGCCTTCCACCGGTACGGTGGTGGACTTCTGGAAGAACAACGGCACAATCTGCACCAGGCCACCAATGCTGATCACAAGCATGATGAATAACACCATGAGTCCGATATTGGTCTCGACTTTTTCGTGCGTTTTGGACATATCAGGGCTCCTTAGTGCGCGCCAACCGGAATCGCGACGGTAACGGGTTTCACGCCCGCGATGGTCTTCCAGATGTTATACGCCATGATCAACATGCCGCTGAGGAAGAAGACGCCCCCCACGAAGCGCACGATGTAAAACGGATGCATCGCCTGCACCGATTCGACAAAGCTATAGGTCAGCGTTCCATCCTGGTTGACGGCGCGCCACATCAGGCCCTGCATGATGCCCGCGATCCACATGGAGGTGATGTAAAGGACAATGCCGATGGTCGCCACCCAGAAATGCGTCTCCACCAGCTTGAGGCTGTGAACTTCCCGGCCAAAGAGTTTCGGGATGAGAAAGTACATGCTGCCTATGGAGATCATCGCCACCCAGCCGAGGGCGCCGGAATGCACATGGCCGATGGTCCAGTTGGTGTAATGCGACAGGGCGTTCACCGTCTTGATGGCCATCATCGGCCCTTCAAAGGTGGACATGCCGTAGAACGACAGCGATACGATGAGGAACTTAAGAATCGGATCGGTACGCAGCTTGTCCCAGGCACCGGACAAGGTCATGATGCCGTTGATCATGCCGCCCCAACTCGGTGCCAGAAGAATCAGGGAGAACACCATGCCCAGGGACTGGGTCCAATCCGGTAGCGCGGTGTAATGCAGGTGATGCGGGCCCGCCCAGATGTAGGTGAAAATCAGCGCCCAGAAATGCACCACCGAAAGTCGATAGGAATACACCGGCCTGCCGGCCTGCTTGGGCACAAAGTAATACATCATGCCGAGAAAACCCGCGGTGAGAAAGAAGCCCACGGCGTTATGGCCGTACCACCATTGCACCATGGCGTCCTGGACTCCGGCATAGGCCGAGTACGACTTCATCCAGCTCACTGGCACCGCGGCACTGTTGACCACATGCAGCACCGCCACGGTGAGAATGAAGGCGGCGAAAAACCAGTTGGCAACATAAATATGCGGCGTCTTGCGTTTGACGATGGTGCCGAGAAAAACCACCGCATAGCTTATCCATACTATGGCGATGAGGATGTCGATGGGCCACTCAAGTTCGGCGTATTCCTTGGTGGTGGTGTAGCCCAGGGGCAGGGAGATGGCGGCGGCGACGATCACTGCCTGCCAACCCCAGAAGGTGAAGGCCGCCAGCCGGTCGCTGAACAAACGCGTGTGGCAGGTGCGCTGCACAACATAATACGAGGAGGCAAACAGTGCACAACCCCCGAACGCGAAAATGACCGTGTTGGTGTGCAGCGGACGCAGGCGGCTGAAGGTTATATAAGGGATGTCAAAATTTAACAGCGGCCAGGCCATTTCAGCGGCAATGTAAACACCCACCAGCATACCCACGATGCCCCATACGATGGTCATAATGGCGAACTGTCGGACTATTTTATAGTTGTAGGTCGTTGCTTGAGCGGACATGCGCTCCCCCCGTTTTTTAGGTTAAAGGCTGGTCAAAAAAGTGCGTATATTATCAAATAATGAAACTCTTATATAGAGATTCCATGGCCCAATGGGGATAGGCCCACTGCCAGGACGGCAGCATAAAGTGCTTTTTCTAGATCACATTGACGTCCATCAAATAAGTGGCCATATCAGCACCGGGGTTGTTATCCAACCCCGCCTAACGGCTATTCACACTGCCTATCTATTAGATGAAATATCCGCTGACCTTGGTCGCGGGGGAACGCCAGCAGGTAAAACACCGAGCGGTGCCGCGCACCACTCAGTGTCCGAGTTAATCGGTCAACTAACATTTATAAAGGAAGGGGCCAGGCCACCGACATCCCACAACACCACGGTGGCGGCCAATACCCCCACCAGCATCACCAGGCCCACGCCCAACACGGCGCTGGCAAAGAGAAAACCCCGTTCCTGGGATATCTTCATCATGATAGGGACGCCGGTGTAGAGCAGGTAGACCGTGTAGGCCAAGGCCACCAGGCCCACCAGCAGGTTAAGCCACGGTATCGGATACAACAACATGATCCCTGTCAGGAATAAGGGGGTGGCCGTATACGCCGCCAGGGCGATGGACTGCGGCAAATTTTGTTTGGCGCCATAGGTCTGACTCATCCAATGGATGGACTTGCCCATGATAAATACACCCACCAGCAAGGTGATGTAGGTCAAGGCCGATATCTGCAGCGCGCTCTCGGTGCTCAGGCGCACGGACTTGGTACCGATCACCCAGCCCACCTTGGTGGTGCCGAAAAAATAGGCAATGACAGGAATGGCGGCGAGAAACAATACGTGGGAGCAGTAACATTTGCCGACGGTGCAATGTTCATCTCGAATCGATTTCCACTCCACTTTGGGTTGCACCAGCAACCCCCACACGTGCGTAAGCAGCATAGATCACACTCCTAGTATAAATTTCATTGTCGACGGCTGGTTTAAGGCTAACGTTGGTTTTTCAGTCTTGCACCGCTTAAAAAGAATGTCCAGCGGTAGCAGCACTTCATGGCGAAATTTGACTATCTCCAGATACCCGCCGCCCTGATGCCCTTGTCCGTCACGACACAGCGATGCTCAGCATTTACCCTCGGCGTTGCTTGTGCCTGCCTGTAAACAGCCATCAGCACTGTAGGCACATGTCGTTCAAAATCCAGATCCCAGGCCACGGGCAGACACGGCAGGAAAAGCGTACAATCGCCGCAGGCCGTTTTTTTGGGAAAGGATGGCGGGAAGTATTTCTACGGGCCGGTTAGCGCGACGCAGGGCCTGCATCACTGAACACCTTATGTTCGCGTGTGTCGAACGTCGTTGACTCGGTCGGCCACCCAGCTCCCGCTCGTTAAACTGCGTGCGTGCCGACCCTGGATCTTACCCGACTATTTTAGTCTGATGCCAACGCCCACTGAATTAAGACACACCGCTACCGATCGACCTTCATTGCCCACTGCCCCATGACCCTGACGCCGGCATCACCCTCCGACTGCTACCATTGCGGCTTACCTGTCCCTCGGGGCAGCAGCTTTCGCGTCGCCATTAATGGAGAATCCCGGACCCTGTGCTGCGGTGGCTGCGCCGCCGTGGCCGCGGCCATCGTCAACAGTGGCCTGACGGATTTTTACCGTTACCGCACCGAGGCCGCCCCCACCGGCCGTGAACTGGTGCCCGAGTTTCTGCGGCAAGCCGCCCTCTACGACCATCCGGAGATCCAGAAAAGCTTCGTGCACGCCGAGTCCGACACCCTGCGCGAGGCCTCGCTTATCCTCGAAGGCATCACCTGTGCCGCCTGCGTGTGGTTGAATGAACGTCACCTGGCGAGCCTGCCCGGCGTGATCTCCGCGCAGATCAACTACGCCACCCACCGGGCACGCGTCCGCTGGGACGACAGCCGCATACACTTGAGCGCGATTCTTCAGGCAGTGAGCCGCATCGGTTATCTCGCCCACCCTTACAATCCAGATCGGCAGCAACAGATATTGGAGAACGAACGCAAACACAAATTGCGCCGCCTGGCACTCACGGGTGTGCTCGGCATGCAGGTGATGATACTCGCCGTGGCGCTTTACTGGGGGGCATGGACAGGCATCGAAAGCGAGTACGCCAATTTCTTCCGCTGGGTCAGTTTGTTCCTGACGCTGCCAGTGGTGCTGTATTCCGCGCAGCCCTTTTTTTCCGCCGCCTGGCGCGACGTGAAACACCTGCGCACCGGCATGGACGTGCCCGTGTCCCTCGGCATACTGCTGGCCTTCGTCGGCAGTGCCTGGGCGACGATCCATGGCGGCGGCGAGGTCTACTATGACTCCGTGGTCATGTTCGTGTTTTTTCTATTGGCAGCGCGCTATTTCGAACTGACGGCGCGCAAGCACGCCGCCGAAGCCTCCGAGGCCCTGGTGCACATGACACCGGCCATGACGACACGCCTCACCCATGACGGCGAGGAGTTGATCCCCGTGGCGCAACTCAGGCCCGGCGATCGCGTCCTGGTGCGCCCCGGAGAATCCATACCGGCGGATGGCAAGGTGCTTGCGGGTTGCTCCACGGTGGACGAATCGCTGCTCACGGGCGAAAGTCTTCCGTTGCCCAAGGACGTTGGCGCCAACCTTATCGGTGGCAGTCTCAACATCGAGAGTCCTTTGCAGATGATGGTCGAGCGCACCGGACAGGACACCACCCTCTCCGCCATATTACGTCTGCTCGATCGCGCGCAAAGCGAGAAGCCCGCCATCGCCCAGCTGGCGGATCGCGCCGCCGCCTGGTTTGTCGCCGCCGTGCTGGTCGCAACCGCCCTGGTGGGCTATTACTGGTGGCAGGCGGGCAATCCACACTGGTTGCAGATCCTCATCAGCATGCTGGTGGTTACCTGCCCCTGCGCCCTGTCGCTCGCCACGCCCACCGCCGTGACCGCGGCCACCGGCGCACTCACCCGCCGCGGCCTGCTGACTACCCGCGGCCATGCCCTCGAAACCCTGGCCACAGCCACGCACTTCGTGTTTGACAAAACCGGTACCTTGACCCAGGGACGCCTGCAGGTTTACGACGTCGCGACTTTCAACGCGGTGTCGCGCGCCGATGCGCTCGCCATCGCCGCCGCCCTGGAACACCACTCGGAACACCCCCTGGCCCGCGCTATTCTTCAGTCCGCCCAGGATGCGCCACGGCTGTCTGCCCGGGACGTCGTCAATACCCCCGGCGCCGGCCTGCAGGGCAGCGTCGATGCGCAAAGGTATTACATCGGCACCCCGGCCTTCGTCGAGCAAAGCATCGGTCTCCGCATACCGCCCGCGACGCGGCTGGCGCTGCAGCAAAGCGGACATACGGTGGTATTTCTGACGTCGACGCAGAAACTCATGGCGGCCTTTGTCATCGGTGATGAGATTCGTCCCGCTGCCTCGACCCTGATCAAGGCGCTGCAGCAACGCGGTCGTCACGTGCGCATGCTCACCGGCGATCATGCCCTGGTCGCCGAACGCATCGCCACCGCTCTGGGCATCACAGAATGGGCCGCCGATCTCAAACCCGGTGACAAACTCGATTATATCAAACGCCTGCAGGACACAGGGGCTGTCGTCGCCATGGTAGGTGATGGGATAAACGATGCCGCGGCACTGGCTGCCGCTCACGTGTCGATCGCCATGGGCAGTGGTGCACAAGTGGCCGCGGCCTCCGCCGATATGATTTTACTCTCCGGGCGTCTCGACAATCTGGCCTACGCCCTGGACAAGGCGGACAAGACACTGCGCATCATCCGGCAGAATTTTTATCGCGCGCTGGTCTATAACTTTCTCGCCTTGCCCGCCGCCGCCATGGGTTATATCCCGCCCTGGCTGGCGGCCATCGGCATGTCCGCCAGTTCCCTCATGGTGGTACTGAATGCCCTGCGTCTCGTCGACCGCAACCCATCGACACCTGCCCAACCTCAACCCGGCGCCTGATCCCATGGATATCATCTTTCTGCTCATTCCCATCACCCTGGTCATTACCGGCCTGATCGTCTGGGCCCTCATGTGGGCGATCAAGTCCGGGCAGTTCGATGATATGGAAGGGCCGGCGCACCAGATTCTGATGGAGGAGGATGAGGTGGTGGATGAGGCAGAGCACGCCGCGGCGCAAAAAAAGAAAAATACGCAGCTGTAGCCATTTTCCCGCTGGTGATAACCGAGCCTACACCCTTACACATGCCTTCGCGGATATCCGTCGGACTGCAACGCTGCAACCACTTTCTGTAAGCTGAAGCATAAAACTGCAGTTATCAAGATTTATAACTGTACCTTGGCGTGCTTCATCCTGCGACCCGTTGCCAAGTCTGTCCCGGATCCCAATGTCTGCTTTTCGGCGATTCGACAGGCTGCACCCGCCCCAAAGTTGCCTATCGCCGCGTTCGCGACGAACGACCTTTTCTCGCCTCATAACGGACAGTCGGACATAGTCTTTTCTTCTACCCGAAAAATGGACGGATGAGTGCCTCATTTGGGTGCCATCACTAATTACTTACCAATTGTTCCTATCTGATCCAACCCTTGCGCTCGGCCCACTTCGAATACCAGACCAAAAACACCGCCACCACCAGCGGCATCAGAATAAACATCGTGATCTCGACGGGACTAAACTTTATTTTTGAACCGGTCATGCCAAGGTAAGGAATCATATGAACGATCATGCCGAGTAGCGACACGATAAACAAATAGGTCGCAGCCGACTTCCCGAGCAGAAGCAGAAGGCAGCCAAGCACGCCGCCGAAAACGGCTATCGCAAAAGCTCCGGTGGCCCACACGGGTCGGCCTTCGACGATTGCGCGTTGCGACTCGGGCATTGCAGCGAGCACGTCTGCATTCATCTGCTTGAAGAAATTTATGCCGCCCATTACATCCCAGATCAGCGCTACAACGCCGATTGCCCAGAAACTCCAGTGAACACCTCCAACGGTCTTATCATTCATCACATCCTCCTATTGCTTGTTATTCTTTTGCCCGGGTGCATGTGCATCAACATCTTCCGCTCACCGCTCAACTACGTATTTTCTGTCTGTAACTCCACAAGCATCTCATCTAGTATTGCGTATCCGCTACCCCAACCCTTATCCATACGGGCCATAACCCTGGCAAAACAGGCGATCTCGGCGTCTGTGGCTTCAATAGGTACCTGAGTCAGGCGCACATTTGTTTTGTCGCCCATGTCCTCAAATGTCACAATCGTCAGAAGTACTCGGGGCCAATCCGCCATCATCGGGCTGGCGATGATGTTCCAATCAGAATCTGAAGAAGAATGATGCCAAACCAGTTTCTCAGGTTGCGTAACTTCCTGAAAAACCATTTTGCTGAAATCGGACTTGCCACCCCACTTCATCTCGTTGAGCCACAATCCGCCGGGTTTTAAGTCAAATTTGTGGATGATCGTTTCTACGTTGGGGCCATACCAACGGTGCAAAAGTTTAGGATCGGTCCAGGCGCGCCAAACCAATTCGCGCGGTGCGTCGAAAGTGCGATCCAATATATATTCTGGCAATTCACTCATGGCCTGTTTCCTTCGCCTCGGCTTGTTTCATATTGAGGAGGACGTTATCGAGTTGGTCAAAGCTCGTCCCCCAGAAAGCTTTAAATTCAGTCAGCCAAGCGACCGCAGCTGCCATCGTTTCGGCTTTCAATTTGGCAGGGCGACGTTGTTCGTCAATATCCCGCTCGATCAGTCCTGCTCTTTCCAGTACTTTCAGATGTCTTGATACCGCTGGTTGGCTCATTTCAAACGGTGCTGCGATCTCATTTACCGAAGCCTGACCATCTGCAAGTCGCGATAGTATTGCCCGTCGCGTCGGGTCAGCGAGGGCTGCAAAGATAGCGTCTAAATTAGACTGTGGATTTGTATAACCATGTTGTTCCATAACTAAATGGTTATATAAATATTTGGCCGTGTCAACAGTTTTTTTGAATCAATCTAAGCTCAATGACCGTTTTGGGCCTCATTCTGGCCATTCCACTAGTTGCGGTTTAATAACAACCTTGGGCCGTGATGAGACATATCCATATGGTTAGGCTGCGGACAATATACTTAACATATCTTTATCGGAATTTATTTACCCGATAACACTTTATCCAGGGATCGATCTGACTATCATCCAGCTTAACGTCCTCACCGTATGCCAGGGCCCCAGCGTTCTGCTGAGTCGGCGGTGGGACGCGAATCCTGCTTAAAATGCGCTGATTGACGATCCAGGGATACTTTCTATTCTATTGTTTATAAACAGACTATTTCCCAGTGTCTGCTCCTGGCTTGACGCCACATAACTTAGTTGCTACAAACTTAGTTATGACTAATAAAAAACGCAAACGCCTGAGCTCGGAAGAACGCCGCGACCTCATCGTGCAAAAGGCCATCGGGTTATTTTCCCGCCAGGGGTTCCGCGCCACCCGGGTCAAAGATATTGCCGAGGCCGTCGGTACCAGCGATGCCCTGGTGTTTCAGCACTTTCCGACCAAGCGCGAACTGTACGACGCCATCCTCGAACACCTGTGTGCGCGTAAACATTTCACCGAAGTGGAGCAGCTGCTCTATTACACCGACCACTACGACCTGGAGGATGTGCTCACCCGCCTGTCCGCCTGGGTGCTGGAAAAAACTGAAACCGATCCGGCATGGTTGCGCCTGATTCTCTACGCCGCCCTCGAACAGGATGACAGCGCCCCGGAGCTGGTCAAAGAACATTTTCAACGCATCATCGATTACGTCGCCTACGAAGTAGACGAAGGCCAACAGGCCGGCCGTTTCAGGCCCGGCGATGCCCGGGCCTATGCCCGCAGTTTTTTTTCCGGACTCCTGGGCTTGGGACTGATGCGCAGCGTGGCGCGCGACGCCGAGTATCGACATGACACGGCGCGCGACGCCGCGGGCATGCACGTGGCGGTGTTTCTGCGGGGTCTTGACGTCGCGCCATGAGCGCCAGGAAAAAGCTGGCTGGCAACCATCCGTTCCAGCCAATACGAAACACCGCATTGACCACCGTAGGGTGGGCATTGCCCACCAAAGGAAATCCGCCGACGCCACGTCTGGTGGGCGATGCCACCCTACAACACCGGGTGAACCGCGGGGAGTACGCCAATGGCGACCCGCTGCTCCAGCCCGATGCGTAGCAGGATTCGTTTCATCAACCGCAACATCGACCAAGGAGAAATACCATGAACACCATGACACTCGATTGTGCCGGCCTCAACTGCCCCCTGCCCATCCTGCGTCTGTCCAAGGCGGTCAATGGCATGGCCAGCGGGGCGCGCGTGGAAATGATCGCCACCGACCCGGGCGCGCTTAAAGACGTCAGCGCTTGGGCCAAACAGACCGGCAATAATTTACTGGAGTCGACAGAGGATGGCGGGCAATTCCGCTTCGTCATCGTCAAAGCATAAACTGCGGCAAGTGACAGCCGCGCCACCATCCAACCACGCGGTTTGGTGGTGGCGCGGAGTCGTATCAGGCAAGACCGTATGCGCGCCCTGGCCGTTCCTCGCGGAGTCCCACGCTGCGCGCGCAAGCGTTACGGCATGCAGGCTGGGTTTTGCCAACTCCTTCCTGCCCTGCCTGCAGCGGACGGAAAGCAAGGCAGACACTCGCGCCAGCATCCAACCGGATATCGGATAATCCTTGCGCCAAAAGCAGACACTGAAAAAACACCCACAATCAAAAAATCGTGGGTGCGCAAGTGGCCTAATGAGGAGAGAAATGGCCAAATCAGTTTATGCGTTGTATGCGCCCATCGATGACATAGCTGAAAGGCTGCGGAAGGCCGCCGATATATTTCACCAAGGCATCGAGGTCCACAGGCCCAACGACGGGGTGTGCGCCCTGGGTAAGGACAGTGAAATTGTCGCCGCCAGCAGCAAGGAAACTATTAACGGTGACAGTGTAAAGGACGCTGGCGTCGATCGGCTGTCCGGCAACGGTACGCATCTCGACGATGCGGTCGCCTACGGGCCGTGCGTTATCCCACGCATAGGTCAGGCCGGACACTTTTAACAGGCGCGGATACGGCTGGCCTGCCCACTGTTGGTTGAGCAAGGCCTTGATCTGGTCACCGTTCAGGTCGAGGCGAACCAGGTCATTGTTGAACGGTTGCACGCTGAACAAGGCCCCCCAGGTTACCTCGCCGGCGTTGATGTCGGCGCGTATGCCCCCTGGATTCATGAAGGCGAAGTCGCTACCCATGGCCTTGCGTTGCGCATCGGCGATCAAGTTACCCAGGGCCGACTCGCCGGCACTGTTTTCTGTCTTGAGCACGTTAGTGGCCGCAACCCCGATGACCCGGTTGACCAGCGGAGCAACCCTGGCCTCGGCCTGCATAACCAGCTGTGCCACCTGCGCGTCGGGAGTCAATCCGGCCCCGGCATCCGCCCAGGTGGTGACGATGGATGCGGATTTCTCCACGATGTCGCGACTCACGGGATCGACCGCGACGTCGATATCGTCATAGGCGGTACCGGCGGAAAACGCCTGGGTGACGAGGATCTGCTTGCCATGACGGTTGGCGACCAGGGCATTGGTGAATCCATGGGCATGCCCGGAGATAACGATATCGACCTCATCATCGAGGCGCGACACGATATCTTCGATGGCGCCGGTAAGGACCTGCGGCGCACTCTTGGTAGGACCCGTGTAGGCGCTACCATACGTACCCTGGTGGATGGTCACGATGATCGCGTGCACGCCACGCGCCTTGAGTTCCGGGATATAGGAGTTGATGGCCTCGGCCTCATCCAGAAAACGCACCCCGGACACACCGGAAGGCGTCACGATACTGGGTGTCTCCTTCAGGACAGCACCGATAAACGCGATGGGTATGCCAAGCACCCGTTTAATGACGTAAGGAGGCAGCAGGGTACGTCCGCTCGTGGCATCCACCACGTTCGCACATATATAAGGGAAGCGTGCTCCCCGATAGTCCGCATCGAGGAATGGGCCTTGGGCATGTATACCACCATTGATCAGGCGCGACATTTCCGCGACGCCTTCGTCGAACTCATGATTGCCAAGAGTGCCGACCAGGTTGCAACCCGGGTGCATGCGATTGCGATAGCGGCATTGATCATTCGCCAGCATGTTCAGAAAAGTGATCGATGGCTCATCCTGTAGCAAGGCGGAGACCGGCGGACTGGCGCCGACCTGGTCCCCGGCGTGCACGATAAATGCGCCGTTTTCAGACTGGTCCGCCGCCGCCTCCAGATAAGCGGCCAGCACCGGCGCACTCCCGACAGGGCGTCCACCGACCTTTTTTCCACTGGATAACTGTCCGTGAAAATCGTTGAACCCAAGAATCTTAAAGCGCACCCACGCGGCGGGGTTCTCTATGCGCTCGTCGCGCCAACTGACCTCCTTCTCCGCGTGACCACGTTGCTCTATGGTATCCCGCTCTGCTTCATCCGCCTCGTGGCTGTGAAAGTAAACGCCCGCCAGAGCGACCGGTGCGAACGCACCGGACAGCGTCACGACCAGCGTAACAATGGCAAAAAAGTATTTCCGCAATAACCCTGTCATTACCTAATCTCCGCGGCCTGGGCCCTAGTCTGTTTGTATCGGATAGCAGCCGGACTTTGATGTCCCAAACCCGCCGCCGAGGTGCCACCGCGCCATTTCCCTGGCACGGCGACCTATGCAGCCAACGCTGACTGCCACCTCTCCTGTTGCCGGTATCCCGTCCGGCATGACGCGCGACGTGTGGGGTTCACGCCGGCGTTTCCCTGCGGCCACAATTGGCGGCCTGCATCGAAATGATGCTTACTCGTTGTGGCCCTTGATCCGCCCAGCGTGCCCCCTATCGCCTTCCGCTGTGTTCAGTTTCAGCGGCTCATCCAGTTCGATCACGATGAACTCACTATCGTCCGGCTGTCCGCTGCCCACATGACGTCCGACGCTAAACGGGTAGTTGTTGTCGTTCAGCACGCCGATGTGCTTGCGGTCCAGCACCACGACGTCCTCAATGGTGACGAAGGGAAAGGCAAAGTGCCGGCCGATGCCGATGTCACCGGGCAATCCCGGCTCGGAAATAAGATTCGGATCATGCATGTCCAGAAGATTGACAGCGGCTTCCTTGGCGACCGGTTGTGCATCGCCCCTTAAGGTGATGTTGTAGATCATCTTGAAACCGTTGAGATCCCCCTGACTGCCATCGCGCTCGATCACCAGGCCGTGCTCGTCGTCGGTCATCACGAAATCACCGATGGAGGTTCCACGTTGGTCGAGGGGGTATTCATAGTATTTCCCCGTGTAACGTTTGCTCGCCAGATCGAACTCGTGGATCAGCAGCTTGTTTGTCAGTGTCCCGACCAGGGGTTTTTCCAGCAGGGGTAGCAATGCGCGCCCATCCGCGGTCAGGGCCATGCCTTCGAATCCACCGCTGGCTCGGACACGGAAAGGATGCGTCAACACGGTTGAACGGTATGGCCATTGGAGCCCGGCCATCCAAGGCGTATTGGCACCATTCTCATCCTGCATATTGGTGCCATCGTCCGTGTCCGGGCTGTTGTAGATGGGGAAATCGCCGAACAGGTACACGGTACGGATCTGCGGGAACTTCTCCTGCACATAAAGCAGCGTACGGAAATCGAAACTTTGCACGTCGGCGCGCTCGGCCATGCCATTGGCGACGATCAGGCCGGCAATTTTATCCGTCATGCTGACAAAATCGACGGTACGATCCTTATAGACGATACCGCGGGAATCGCGGTCGCTACGCGGGTTGATTTTAGTTTCAATATTAAAACGTACCTGCGCCGCGTTATGCCAGCGGCGTGCGGCATCCGGGTGATGGCTGCCGGCGCCCGTCCGGTAGTAGTCGACATAAAAATTGACGAAATCGAACAGCTGCTGCAGCGTCGGCATAACGTACGGGTCCATGAGTCCGTGGCTCGCGGCGTACTTCACAGCCACCGGCGACAGGACGCGGTCGTTACGCTGGGACGGGCCGCGGAACGTCATGTCGCAGACAAACATGGACTGGATCTCACCGACCGTGAAATCCTTGATAAGCACCTGGCTGTCGAGGGTGTACGGCGAACCATCGGCGCGCCGGCATTTACCGGCTTCAATGTATGGATCGTGGCTGATGGTCGGCACGCCGTCGCGGCTGATGCCGCTGTCGGTCTCGAGCGTGGACATGAGGTTATCCAGGCCCACTTCCATCGACGGCAGGGTATTTTCCGGCCGCAGGTTGCGTCCACCACGGTGCGCCTGGGCGTCAAACTTTTTTCCATCAATCAGGCCATCGGCATCCAGATAATCGCCAGGCACGCCGTCGCCGTTGGCATCGAATTCCCGCACCGCCTGCAACAACACGTCCGGCCGGTCGGAAATGATCCCATTGATGCCCAGCCCCATTAACTCCAGCATGCGTGGCTTGTCGTCGACCGTCCAGGTCACTATGGGATAGCCGGCCTTCTGCAGGGACTGGATATCGAAGATATCACTCGCCGCTGGCGTCAGCCCTGGTTGCGGGTTGCTGTCACGTGCGTAGTGGCCTACCGTCGGATTACTGTCCTTGAGCATCACATGGTACGGTGAAAAAACGGGGGTATGCATATCATTGTGGGCGCGCGCATGGGCATGCACGGCATTCATAATACGCACTGCGCTGGCCTCTTCGTTATAGGGATTTTGCGGCGAACGCAACTCACCACCGTTGACAAAGTCCGGCAGCGGTATCGGCGCCTCCAACACCCGGCCGCGGGCGTCCGTGTGCACCAGGAAGGGGCCGAACTCGTCACCAAACCAGAGCGTTCCATCAGGGGCACGCTGCATGGATTCTATGTCCAGGTCGGCCCCGGTCAGGATGCGGTCAGGGCTGAAGTCATTGGTAATGGCGTAGGGGATGCGATGATCCGGGTCGTGCAGTTCAAAAAAGCTTTCAACGGATATCGCGCCGCTACCTGAGTGCGCGGTCTTGAATTCCGGCCGTACGGTGTATACACGCAGGTTAAAATCCGCGGAATTCTCCATGCTGCCGAAACCATTGTCCGCCATGAGCATGAAACTACCATCGTTATTATTCAGCACAGCGGAAAAACCCTGTACCGGCTGCTTATTGGTGAACGGCACCTCCTGCCCATTGATCGGACCGGGTGCGATTTGTCTGCCCGAGGTCGGGCCTTGTGCGAAGGTCGCGGATGGCAACAGGGCGCGTGCGACCAATTTGTTATCGGCGTTTGCCGTTGTGCCGATAGTGGCGATGCAAAGGCCCATGGCGAGCGCTAGCAGTGATTTATTAAATACATTTTTATTCTGCAATAACTGCATATCGTTTCCCCTTGAAATTATGTCGTTTCGCAACGGGAAATCCACTCGCCCCGTGCATTGGCCATCTCCAGGCGCCTTAATATGTCGCCCGCCTATCACAACACCAGAACATGACAGGCGAAGGACATTGAAATGACAATTGGTCAATAAGCGAACGCTGACCACCCCGAAGACGCGTGCGACTGCGTGGCCGGAATGCAAACAGATTAAACGTCCTCAACCCGGCGATCGAATAAAGGATCCTGTAAAAATTCTGACATTCTGTTGGCGGATACTATTTATCAGGCATCACGCTGATAACCGCCGGATCAATCGGTCCGGCCAGAGAAGGCCAGGTGACATTCACGTAGCTCTACATTGTCTACATGAAGAGGAGGGACTACGATGCATCCTACAGAGTCAGAGGAGTGGAAAATCGATCGCTTATTGCACGAATTGAACATCCACCTGCAGGATATTCCGCTGGATGAAAATGAAGCGGCTGATTTTTCAGTATCCAACGACCTGGAATTACAGAAATTGATAGATGGACTTAATGAGCGGCTACCTCGCGAGGAGGCTGGAACTTGAGGTCACCCAGAATATTTTTGTACTGCTCGGCGATATTGTCGATCTCCACGCGCTTCAGCTGGGTAACCGGCTCCTTCTGCAACAGGGCATCGAACACGCCTTTTCTGCGATAGCGGTTAGCCAATTCCATGCTTATCTGGTAGATCTTCAAATTGTTATCCGCACAGGTACGCACCTGCTGCGTGCGCTCAATGCCATCATTCTGCGCGGCCAGCAAGTCGGCCGATAGCTGTTGATTTTTTTCAGTCATCTCCCGCAGTCTCTCTCCGAGACTGGAACTGTTCTCCCGATACTTGGAAATGGCCACGTCGGATGTTTTCCGCTGCGTCGCCAACCTGGCATTAGCGGCATCCAACTGCGCCTTGAGCTGTGCATTATCCGTCTTCAAGGTATCGCGTTCCGTGGAAACCTGTTTCAGCAGATATTGGGCCTTGGCCAGCACGCGCTGATCATCCGGATCCCGGCGTGTCGTATCGGCGCGCGCCTTGGTGATTTGGCCCACCACCAGGGCGAACAGGATGAGCGTTAAAAGAGTGGTCCTGAATATTTTATATCCCAGCATGCATCCTCCTTGCGCCACGACCGCATGCAGCGGTGCGGCGATATCAAAATTTGGCATTCAGGTCGAGCTGTAACACATCGATGCCCAGGGGCGGCCCGTCGATGGCATCGGCGGTGATGTAGCGCAACCCCAAGGAAACATTGTCACGCAGCGCATAATTGCCGCCGAGTATCCAGCCCTCGGCGTCGGTACCGCCGAGGTGAAAATCAGAATCGGTAAAGGCGTCCAATACGGCATCGCGCTCAAGGTGTTTAAAAGCCAGGAAGGTCTGCCAATTTCCCGCCCTTTTCGTATCGGGCCTGCCTAACGTGAGTTTGAGCTGATAACCCTTGGTATGCGGATCGAGCCGATTGGCGGGACCGCTGACATTGCCGCCGGTGCGCTGTAGCACCTCCTGCACGTCGTAACCGATATTTTTTACATAGTCGCCGGTGACAACGACATGCGTCGGAGAGAAGGTCGCCAAATCATAAGAGAAGGTGGCATTTAACTCTTTGTAGTCGGCGGCAAGCCCATACAGACGGGCATTCGGGTCGGTATCGTTATTGATCTGGAACATCGTATTGCCCTTCTGCAGGAACTGCGGGGCGGTGTAGTCCAACGTCCGGCTGTTGACCGTCGGGTTGAGCTGTCCCGTGATGTTGCGATAGTCGTAGTAAGCGATTGCGAAACGCAGGCGCGAGTCGCTCTGGAATGCCATATCGAAACCCATCTGGGTCGCGTACAACCATTTGTCCTGCGTGCTGCGCTCGATCTCCTGAATCGGGAACGCGCCCAGGGTGATGTAGGGATTAAATGCGCGCGTGTAGCCTTTGCCGCGCATCAGCGGGTAGAATTTCCCCGCCACGCCGTCAAAATTGACGTCCGGGTCCCAGACGAGATCGGTACTGAACCAAGGATTGGGCATGCGTCCGCCCCACAGATTCACCGATGAGGCGGGCGACTCATACTGCAGAAACACACGGTCAAGGATGAGCTGATAGGGGCGATTGCTGTTACCCATGGTCTGGTTGGTCGATACCGGATCGGCTAGATTACCAGTGGCAATGCGCAATCCAGCACTGACGCCAGCGGAAAGATCGGCTGTCATGCCCAAGCGCAAACGCGTGCGCAACCGGCTGCGGTCCACGGTGGCGTTTAAGTAGTCCTCCTCCTGTGCCGGGTTTGAAAATCCACGCTTGTCGTTTATTTTCTGGAAATTCTGATAGGTATACGGGGCATTACTACCGGCATAGCCGATTTTCTCCCATCGCAGCCGCAGGTCGCCCTCCCATTTTATACGCTGCGTCCATTCGGGGATCAGCCCAGGAAATATCCAATGCTCTCTCTCGGCCTGGAGTGCGACGTCTTGCACGACCTCTTTCCTTAATTCGTTGCGCACCTGTTCGCGTAGCTCTTGCTTGACGATCTCCGGGACATAAGGGACGCGCACGACACCCGGCTGCTTCTCGTCCGCCGCGGGTTCCGCCGCAGGCTCACTCACCACCTTGGCGGCGTCGGCCTGCGCCTTGCGGATCATGGCGTCCGCCTGGGCGCGGGTGAGCACGCCTTGATTGACCAATTCGTCGACGAGGTTGACGATGGTCGCGTGTAGCTCCGTTATGTCCTTGGTTTTATCGGCCTGGGTTTTATCGGCCTGGGTCTCATCGGCCGGTGCACCCATGCTGGCCAGCGCCAGCATAAAAAATACCGCGCTCAGTATGCGGGCCTTGTTCATTTTCGGCATGACGTCACAACCCTGATTTTGTTATTTTGCATTAAGCGCTGCGTGTGGCGGCCGGCGCCATGACGCAGTGCTTGCTATAGACGCGAGGTGATGCGCAACTTCACCGGCTGCGGCATATCTCCCGGCGGCGCCTCATGCACACGGTCGAGCTCGGACAACGCCACCTTAAGCGAATGATCCAAATCCGCACTGCCGGTGGAATTGACTAGCTCGAAGCGTTGCACGCGGCCGTTGGCATCGATCCATAAATTAAGCACCAGTGTGTAATGGCCCTTGCGCACGCGCTTATTTTCCGCAAGCAGCCCGGTGATGTCCTGCTTCAGCACGCCTGCGTACCAGGCAAACGGGCCGCCGGCCATGAGATCGCGCCCGCCCTTCTTACCGACTAGGCCGAAACTGTCGCCGCCGGCGCTGCCATCGGCATCGACACCGAGGTCAGCACCCGGCGGTGGTTCATCGTTGGCCGCCTGCGGCGGTGGCTCCACTTCCTGCATCTCCTGCACCTTGGGTATTTCCGGAGGTGGCTGCTCCACTGGCGGAGGCGGCGGCGCGAGCAGCGTGATCTGCTGCACCACGCGTTTCGGTTGGGTCGGAACACCAGATACCACCTGATGCACGAAATACACGATGCCACTCGCTACCGTGGACAACAGAAAAATTCCGGTGAGCACGGGCAGTTGGCGTTTTAAGCGTTGCATGGCCTGCATACTGACTCTCCTCGTGAGGTGTTTACTTCACCAGACGCTGGGTGACGAGACCGAGCTGGGTGATTTCGAGCCGCCCAAGAATGTCGAGCACTTCGACCACCCGCTGGTACTGCACCGTGGCATCGGCCTTGACCACCACCGGCAATTGCGCATTCGCCGCCTTGTACTGCGATAAAC
>JAYUFH010000075.1:0-18065 GCA_043738765.1 Pseudomonadota bacterium
TGTTGCTCATGATCATTTCCTTATTCGATGCGATTCATTTAAACGGCTCGCCTTTCACGACTGCATTTATCGCTACTCCTGCCCGTGGGGCCGCATAAAGCCGGTTCCCACGGATTTGGATGGTCAACGTGCGCCTGCCTTGGTGGCCTCGGAACGAGCCCGCTTCAGGCCACCTGCCACATCGTTGGTTAGCAGGGTCGGCTGGAAGCGGACCGTCGAGATGTCGGTGACACCGATAAGGCGCAACCAGTCGTCGAAATACGTCGAATGGTGGTCGGTACCGAATGCCGGAGGCACACCCGGGGCATAGACACCGCTCGTGTAGACGACCGTTGCGCGTTTGCCCTTCAGCAAACCGCTATAGCCCGCCACCGGATCGAACCCGAACAGTAGACCCGGCTGGGTTATGATGTCGATGTACAGCTTGAGGCGATAGGGAATGCCGCCATTCCACATCGGCACGGTGAACAGATAGTCGTCGGCGTTGGTGAATCGACGGGTGATGGCCACGATTTCGTCCCAAGCGGTCTTGCGTGCCCCCTCCAGCGTACCTTCACCGAAGAAAGACATCTTGGCCGCTGCGCGGTCGCCGTCGAATTCCGGCAACGGTGTCTGCCAAAGGTCGATCTCGTCGATCATCGCAGCGGGATTCTTGCTGCGGTAAGCCGCGAGAGCGGCCTCGACGACGTTGCTGGATTGCGAGCTGGTTCCGCGCGGGGAGCCTTTGACGAAAAGAAGTTTCATAACTATTCTCCTAAATATAATAAAGTGGATTTGGGGTGTGAAAGTCGAGGCAAGGTGCTTCCCGTACAGCACACTGCGGGAGGAATACGCACCCTCATGTCAGTGAACGGCTTGACATAGCCTTGTCAGGCCGCGTGATTCACTACCAAACAGGTGTTCAACGGAAGTTCTGCTTGATCAGTGCCGCCACTTCGGCCGCGTTCTCTTCGAGCGCGAAATGACCACCCTCGAGCCAGACGAGACGCGCCCGCGGCAAGTCCTTCTTGTATGCCTCGGCCCCCGCGGGCACGAACAGCGGGTCGCCCTTGCCCCAGGCGATCAGCATTTTGGGCTGGTGCTTGCGAAAGTAGTCGTGCCAGGCGTCGTATAGGCCGACGTTGTTCTGGTAGTCGACAAAGAGCGCGAGCTGGATAGCGTCATTACCTGGGCGATCGAGCAGCGCCTGATCGTGCGTCCACGCATCGGGGTTGAGTGCCGCGGCCTTGCGTGCGCCTGATGTGTACTGGAACTGGGTCGTTTCGGCCTTCAGGAAGCCGCGTGCCACCGCCTCGGTAGTGGCATTGCGGTCCTTCCAGAGCGGCTGGAACACGTCGGCCAGCGGCTGGCCGACGCCTTCAATGTAGGCATTGGCGTTCTGGACCACCAGGCCCTTGACCCGCTCGGGATGGGCCGTCGCGAGACGCAACCCGATCGGGCCGCCGTAGTCTTGCATGTAGTAGACCGCATCGCGCACGCCGATCTGGTCGAGCAGACCTTGGACCGTCTTGGCTAGGTTGTCGAAGGTGTAGCGGTACTCCGCGGGTGAAGGCGCTGCTGAATAGCCGAAGCCGATGTAGTCGGGCGCTATGACATGAAAGCGGTCTGCCAGGCGCGGGATCAGGTCGCGGTACATGTGTGACGATGACGGGAAGCCGTGCAGCAGCACGATCACAGGAGCCTTGGGACCACCTGCCTCGCGGTAGAAGACCTTCTGCCCATCGACGTCGGCGGTTCGGTATTGGACTACTGCAACGGCGGGCGCGGCAGCAATGGCCTGGCTTGCAGTTACGCTAGCCAGCAGGGCGACAAGCGCTCGGAAAAAGTTGGCGGGTGAGTGGGGCACGAATTTCTCCTGGGTGGACTGAATATTGGTGACACGGTGCCGATATCAATGTAACCTATATAATTACACATATAGGTTATACATATGAATGTAACCTGTCAACATATATATATAAGTTACATGTATTTTCTTCATGTAGACCCGGCTACTATCAAGTCATGCCACGATCCACGTTAATTCATGCTCGCCCGGCGACCGGTGACCCTCTGTTGATTGGAGAGCACCCGGCGCTGGATTTCCTCAACAGCGTGCTGGCGCCCCACGGGGAGACGCTCGATTATTTGTACGATGGCAACGCGATGCGTGCATGGTTAAGCACGTCCCAGGCGCTGCCGGAATTCTTAATAAAGGCGGCTGTTCTAATCAGCCCGGCACAAATGGATCAATTGGCGAGCGATGCGCGAACGTTGCGCGAGGCATTCAGACGGGTGCTTGTACAACATAGCAAAAGAGGCGCCAAGAGTTTGACACCGGAAGACCTGAAGTGCATCAATATCTGGTTGGCACGAGGCCCCTTGACGCAGGCCCTTGTACAGGATGGCAACGGATGGAATCTCACCCTTCGCCGTGACCTGGCAACCCCTGCCGCGTTGATGGCGGAGTTGGCTTCGGTTTGCGCGGACTTGCTCGCAAATCATTCGCACAAACAGGTACGCAAATGCGAAAACCCGGCGTGCACATTGTGGTTCCACGACACCAAGCGTGGTCCTCGCCGTCGCTGGTGCTCGATGGCAATCTGCGGAAACAGAATGAAAGTCGCGGCGCATCGCGCCCGCACGCGGGGCGAGCATTGAGCAGGCGGGTGCCATTTCAGATTGCGCAGATCTGCGATCTGCGCGAAGTTGTAAAAGTAGTGGAAAACCGGGCCGAAGGCCGCGTCGACCAGGCTGAATTCTTAAGCCTTGAAACCTCTCATTAGCCTAGTTGCTGCTTCAAAAAGTCGATCATGACACGCACTTTGTTAGGCAGATAAGTCCGGCTCGGGTACAACAGCCATGTCGCCGTATCGAAATCGGTCGCGGCAACCCGGTAGTCCGGATAGAGGTCGACCAGCCGCCCCGTTGCTATGTCCTCATCGACCAGCCAGTTCGGTAACAGCGCCGGCCCCATTCCCATCAGTGCGCAGGCACGCAAGGCAAGCGTGCTCAGGATCGTCACGTCGCCGTGTATAGGCACTACCTGTACCGCCCCTTGTTGGTCGCGAAACAACCAGCGTGAACGGTAATCCGGCAATGCGAGCAGCAGGCACGAATGCTGCTGCAATTCCTCCGGGACTAGGGGCGCTTTCTTATTGTTGAGATAAGCCGGGTTTGCACAGACCCGGTATTGGGTGTCGAACAACTTTGTGGCGACGAAATCGGCATCGAAACGGCGCCCCAAACGGATGGCCAGGTCCACACGTTCCGCCACCAGGTCGAGTACGGTATCGGTCAGCAGCAGTTCGAGCTTCACCGCGGGATACCGATCGCGAAACTCCGGCAGCAAGGGAGTGAGAACGGTGTTGCCAAAAGAGACGGCGGCGGTCAGACGCAAGGTACCGGCCGGGCCCGCACTTATGCCGCGCGCTTCGTCGCGGGCATCAGCCAGCTCTTCCACCAGTGTGGTGGCCCTTGCGAGATAAATTTCCCCCGCCTCCGTGAGCGCGACCCGACGGGTCGAGCGCTGGAAGAGGCGCACCCCGAGATCGTCTTCCAACTGGGCCACGGCCCGCGACACCGACGAGGGATCGACGTCCCGGTCTCGGGCCACCGCTGCAAAACTTCCACGGCGCGCGACCTCGACGAATATCCGCATGTTCTCTGTATCCATTCAAGCAGTATACGCATGCGAAGACCTTGCGACAAAACTCCCAACGCCGACCTGACATGCCATCGATCTTTTAAGGGAACCTCTAAAAATTCGGAAATGTAGGGTGGATAAAGCGCAGCGTATCCACCAATCAGCATGATTTTGTTGGGTTCGCCGCTATCGCGGCTTAACCCAACCTACATTAAAACCCAATTTTTAGAGGTTCCCTTAATCAGGTGTCACATGAAAATAAGTTGATCGCTTTTTCTTTTGTGGCGGAAGGAGCGCATAGTTCCAGTCGCCATGAAACTTTATTGACTTGAGATTTAACGCGCTCAGTTCTGCGTCACTGACTTTAAATACCGACGGGAGAGTGACCTCGATCCAGTTCGGTGTGGATTTTAAAACTGGTTTGGGCTGTGGTATTCGCGATCAAAAGAAAAATTGCCACAAACGCTCCGCCATCAAACCTTTCTCCCCTGTACCCAGACGAGCGACCACGATATCCAGCGTGTTCCCCTTGATGTGCTTCCCCTCTAAGGAGATGAGCTCGCCGCTTTTCAATTCGTTCTCGATCAGGAATAGCGGCATATGCCCCCAAGCCATGCGCTGCAGGATGACTTCCTTTTTTGTGTACTGATCGCCGACCGTGATGTGAGGCGAATCGTCGAGTACGAAGTAGTTCTTATTTCCGCCACGTACCGCCGTATCTCGGATGATACACTGCGTATAGCCTTTCATATCCGTGTAACGAATTTTGTCGCTGACAGGGAACGGCACGAATCCGGGAGCGACGACAGGCACCACCGGCACCTTGCAAAAATCCCGGTACTCGTAGCGTGGGTCGGACTTGTCGATATGGTGTACGATCAGGTCGGCATTGCCGTCCAGCAGCCACTCGTTGGGTCCGTAAAGATTTTCGAAGAAAAGGTTGAGGCGGGTGTGCGGGTAGTCTTCGGCGAACCTGCGGAGTACCGACAGGGCATTCGTCATGGGGGTGATGTCACCCAAAACAATATTGAGTTCCGTCTCCTCTCCAAGCCTGAGTTGCTTCGCCTGGTTCTTAAGTTCCTGAAGGTCACCCAGAATTCGCCTGACACTCTTGTGAAACGCTTTCCCCTCCTCAGTCAACACCGACCGGTATCCGGAACGATCAAGCAGCGCAAAGCCCAATTCATCTTCCAGTTTCTTCAGCGCGGTAATCACGCTGGGGTGGGTTTTATGCAGATGCCGGGCGCCAGCCTGAACGCTTCCTTGGTTGACAACGGCATCCAGGGTCAACATCTGTTGCAATGTGATGTTCATAATGTAAATACTATCTACAGTTAATGTATATTAAATGTACTTTTTAGTTACCTTCCGGTCAACTAGGATGCCTCCGAACCCAAACCGGAGAAGAAAGTAATGAGAGCCATGGTCATTAAGCAATACGGCGGAACGGATCAACTGAGTATCGAAGAAATCCCGCTGCCGGAGCCAAAAAAAGGAGAGACCCTGATTCGGGTGCGCGCCTTCGGAATCAATCGCGCGGAGACCTACATGCGTCGCGGGCTGTGGGGCGACGTCGCCAAAGTCAGCGGTATTGAGTGCGTCGGCGAGGTCGAGGATGACCCTTCCGGAAGACTGGCAACAGGACAGAAAGTAGCGGCCATCATGGGCGGGATGGGGCGTTCTCGAAATGGGAGTTATGCGGAGTTTACCTGCCTGCCAGCGACCAACGTCTTTCCGTTGGAAACGGCCATGGCGTGGGCCGATCTTGCGGCCATTCCGGAATCCTACGCGACCGCCTGGAGCTGCCTCCACGAGAACATGAAGCTCAAGCATGGCGATACAGTGTTGGTTCGCGGCGGTACCTCTGCCCTGGGCCAGGCCGCGATCAATATCGCGGCGAACACGGACGGTGTGACAGTCATCGCATCGACCCGCAACAAGGATAATATCGCCCTGCTGAAGGCGATCGGCAGCGCAAAGGTCTTGATCGAGGGCGAGGGTCTCAGCGGGCGTCTGAAGGAGATCTATCCGGAGGGTATCGACAGCGTCTTGGATATTGTCGGCAACGCCACCCTGCTGGATTCGCTGAAGATGGTGAAGAAGGGCGGTTATGTCTGCAACGCGGGTTTTCTCGGTGGAGGCGAACCTGTTCCATTCAATCCACTGATGGATCTGCCGTCTTCGGTCAACTTGAATTTCTTCGCCAGCTTCATGTACGGTACGAAAGACTTCCCGGCATCATCCATTCCGATGCAGGCTATTGTCGACAATGCCTATAAGGGCCGCTACAAGGCCAAGCCCGTCAAGGTATTCGATTTCGCGGAGATCGCCGCAGCCCATGAGCTGATGGAGAGTAACGGTGCGCACGGCAAGATCGTGGTGAGGGTATAGCCGCCTGTTTTCCGCCAGGTTTGTGGAAAATTGAAACCAGTTTCATGGGCGGTTATCGCAGGATCGCTGGGTTTTGTGTTGCGGATGTCATGGTTTTAACAGGTCAGGTTCATGCAGATTGCGCACGACTGTGTTGCGCAAAAGCGCCTGTAGCCCACGAACAACACAATAGACAATGCTTCACTCGTCCCGGTCGAGCTAGCAAAGGTGTGGTTCAATATAACTTTCGATTAGATAAAGGAACATTTTATGAATAAAGAATACGGAATACGCGCCATTGCCCCGTCGATTTTTTTAGCGATGAATTTCTTTATCGCGCCGGTTGCACACTGCGCACAAACCGGAACCGGCGTACCCAATTACGCCGAAGGTGTTAAAGAAGTTGAAAAACAGATGTCCACGGGCAAAGACGCACCCAAGGTGAATGAACAGGATATGGCGATCATGACCAAGGCTGCCACGGAACTGGCCGCACAGATGCCTAACCCGGGCATCAAGGTTGGCGCAAAGGCGCCGGATTTTTCCTTGAAGAACCCCAATGGAAAAATAGTCAAGCTCAGCAGCCTGCTGAAAAAAGGCCCCGTAATCCTGACATTCTATCGTGGCGCCTGGTGCCCGTACTGCAATCTGCAAATGCGCCAATTGAAGGAGGCTCAGCCAGAGTTTAAGAAATACGGCGCGTCCTTGGTTGCCATCACACCGCAAACGCCGGATAAATCCCAGGGGCAGTTCAAGCAGGACGGATACCCCTTTGAAGTCCTGAGTGACCTGGACTACAGCGTCATCAAGTCTTATCAGTTGCTCTGGGAGGTTTCGCCCGAACTCGATGCCGCCTATAAGCATGCTTTTGGTTTGGACGTTACGGCCTACAACGGCGCAGGACGTCGGGGCCTGCCCATTCCAGGCACCTTTGTGATCGATCGAACCGGCATTGTGCGTGCTGCCTTTGCCGACACGGACTACAAAAAGCGCATGGAACCGGCGGACATCCTGGCCGCTCTTCAAAACCTTCCCCGGAAGAAATAGTTTTATTCATTTCAAAAAGCGCGGTAGGTTGGGGTGAGCATCGCGAACCCCAACATGACCTCGTGTACACAGTTGTTGGGGTTCATTTCATTCACCCCAACCTACCGTGCTATGTAACGTGCCAATAATACAGAAAATCACCCACACGAATCCGCGTTGAGCCGAAATAGTTTTATTCATTTCAAGAAAGAGGCCAGCAGCGGCGAGACGTTCCTGGGCGGATCGATAGCCTCGCGCACAAGAATATCTTCCGCTGCCCGGCCCCGGCAGGCCAGTCCTGGCCCCTGGTATTCATTCATGCTCGACCTGCATGAGTGCGGTGCGCCATAAGCGATTTATCGAACCTCACGCACGGCTTATCGTGCTCTCCATCTAAACCAGTGGAGAGACAGCATGAAAACCGTTTTGCGAGTCGATACCAGTTCACGTACCACTGGCTCCCAGTCGCGTGCGCTCGGTGATTATTTCGAGCATACCTGGGTTAAGCGAAATCCCAGCGATTGTTTCGTGCGCCGGGACGTAGCGGAGAACCCCCTCCCGCATATCGCCAGCCAGACCATCACCGGTTTCTACACGCTGGAAGAGAAACTGACGGGCGAGCTGCGTCGCGCCACGGCGCTGTCGGATCGCCTCATCGGCGAGCTGCGTGCGGCCGATGTGTTGCTGCTCACCGTGCCGATCTACAACTTTTCCATTCCCTCGGCGCTCAAGGCCTGGATCGATCATATCGTCCGGATCGGACATACCTTCGCCTACGATGGAAAGAATTTTACCGGGTTGGTCACCGGCAAGCGCGCCTATGTGGTCTGCGCCTATGGTGCCGGCGGTTATCTTGGCAATGGCCCATTGGCGGGGTATGACTTCCTGAAACCGTATCTCACGCTGCTCCTGGGCTTCCTGGGCATTCAGGACATCCGCTTCTTCGCCGCGGAGGGAACGACCCTGGATGAAGTCAGCGTGTCGAAAAACATCGACAAGGCCAAGCAGGAGATGGCCAGCGCGATCTCCATAGCCTGACGCATAGCAACACTCGCCCATCCAATTAATAAAAGGAAATACTCATGGACCTCAATGCAGAACTGAAAGCCGTTACCGAAAGCGTACGTCAACAAGCGCCCGCCGAGGTATTCTCGGCGATGGAGAAGGCCAATACAAAATTGGCGGCATCCGGCATTCTAAAAAAAGCGCTGACGCGCAACAGCCGCATGCCCGACTTCGAGCTGCCCGACGCAACCGGCAAGAAGGTGAAAAGCACCGACCTGCGCAAGAATGGACTACTTCTCATATCGTTCTATCGCGGCGCCTGGTGCCCCTATTGCAACCTGGAACTCAAGGCCCTGCATGAACGGCAAGCGGAGATCGCCGCGGCCGGCGCCACGCTCGTGGCCATCTCGCCGCAGACCCCTGATTATTCCTTAACCACGCAACAGAAACATGACTTGAAGTTTCCCGTACTCTCCGACCAGGGCAACAAGGTCGCCCGCCAGTTCGGCCTGGTGTTCACGGTGGAAGAGAACCTGAAGCCCATCTACAAGGCCTTCGGCATCGACCTGCATGCGCACAATGGCGACGCAAGCTTTGAGCTCCCTATACCCGCTACCTATCTGGTCGCGAAGGACGGCAACGTGCTCGAGGCGTTCGTTAATACCGATTACCGCAGTCGTTTGGAGCCGGACACCGCGTTGGCGTGGATTGAGAAGGCCAGGCGCTGAGCCGGCCAGGCAAACACCGACACGCGCAATCAAGTACGCGCATACCCATGCCGGTTAAGGACGATCCACAATAACCCGTTGCTTGTTCGCGTATTTGATTGCTGTCATTGGGCGGTATTGACGATATCAGGGTCAAGGATTCGGCAGGCCGTTTGTGGAATCCATGCAGCGCGAATATCCACAACCTGCTTCTTTAAGGAAACTGACAATGTCGAGAATCACGGTCCTGGGGATGGGTGCGATGGGCTCACGTATGGCACGCGCGCTGTTGCGCGCCGGCCATGCCGTGACGGTGTGGAATCGTAGCCCGGAAAGGACGCTCCCGCTCACCCAGGCAGGCGCTTACGTCGCTTCGACGCCCTATGCCGCCGCGGTCGGGGCCGAGTTTGTTATCAGCATGGTGCGTGATGACGAAGCCTCTAGACGGGTATGGCTGGCTCCCGATGACGGTGCGCTGGCTGCATTGCCCGCGCACGCCGTGGCCATCGAAAGCTCGACGGTGAGCACGGCGTGGGTCAAGTCGCTGGCGGAGCATTGCCGCGAGCGAAATATCGGGTTCCTCGACGCGCCGGTCGCCGGATCGAGGCCACAGGCAGAGGCAGTGCAGTTGATTTACTTTGCCGGTGGGGAGCGAAGCACTCTCGAAAAGGCCGAGCCCATCCTGAAGGCGATGGGCGGCACGGTCTGGCACGTGGGCCCCTCCGGACAGGGGACCGCCATGAAGCTTGTGGTCAATTTGTTATTGGGCGTACAGGTTGCCGCCTTGGCTGAGTTGTTTGGCTTCCTGCATCGCAGCGGGCTTGATGTCGGCAGGGCTGTAGAGATACTGACGGCGACTCCGGTATGCAGCCCCGCTGCCAAGGCGGCAGCGGGCGCGATGCTGGCGCGCAACTTTGCCCCGCTTTTCCCCATCGAGCTTGTGCGCAAGGACTTCGACTATGCCATGGCCGCCGCTGATACGGTCGGGTCACATATGCCGATCGCGCATGCGGCTTGCAAAGCGTACTCAGCGGCGATTGCCCAAGGCTATGGCGATGACAATATTACCGGCATGGTGCAACTCTATCTTCCGTTAATGTCGCCAGACTGAGATTGACTAAGATTAAAGGACGATATTGCAGGCGATGGAAGCTAACCCCCAGGGTGCCTCGCACTCACGCACGAGGGAACCCATGATTAAAGTCAGCATCCTCTACCAAAACAGGCAGGCAGGCCGGTTTGACATGGATTATTACGTCAACACACATATGCCTATGTCAATCCAAATGCTGGGTACAGCGCTCCGGGGCGTCACGGTTGAGCATGGTTTGAGTGGTATGAAACTGGAATCGGAACCGGCGTGTGTCGCAATGTGTCATCTATTTTTCGATTCGGTTGAGGCATTTCAGTCAGCATTCGCTCCACATGCTGAATCGATACGAAACGATATCGTCAACTACACCAATATCGAACCTATCATTCAGTTCAGTGAAGTGAAAATTCACCAGTAACACTATGCTTGAGTCGCCGCAGGGTGGGCAGCGCGCGCCCGCGTGCACCGACCTGAATCGCATGTGGCGGGCGTCTCCACCCAACATAACCAGGCATTACCTGTATCGCTATGTTTAGCGGTGCAACGTTATGCAGGTCCAGAGGCATTGGCCAGGGCGGCAAACTCCGCCAGACTCAGGGTTTCCGCGCGCCGTCCGGGATCGATGCCGAGGGCCTGCATGGTGTCCGCCGAGACCATGTGTTTCAGCGTATTGCGCAAGGTCTTGCGCCGTTGGGCGAAGGCGGCCTTGACCACCGTGGCAAAGTGCTGCGTGTCGTGTATCGCTACCGGCGGTTGCGCGTGGGGTGTCAGTCGAACCATGGCCGAGTCGACCTTGGGCGGCGGCGTGAAGGCGCCGGGCGGCACATCGAACAGACTTTCCACCTGGCAGCGCACCTGCAACATTACCGATAGCCTGCCATAGTCGCGCCCGCCGGGGCTTGCGCACATGCGCTCGACCACCTCTTTTTGCAGCATGAACAGCATGTCGCCGATACAACCGAACTGGTCGAGCAGGTGGAACAGGATGGGGGTGGAGATGTTGTAGGGAAGATTGCCGATGATGCGCAGTTTTTCTCCCGTCGGGGCCAAATGGCAGAAGTCAAAATTCAGCGCATCGGCCTGGTGCAGGGTGAGTTTGCCAGTGGACCCCAATTCCTGTTGCAGTCGCGTGACCAGGTCACGGTCCAGCTCAACCGCGTGCAGATGCCGGGTGCGGGCCATCAATTCACGCGTCAGTACGCCGAGGCCCGGGCCGATTTCAACGACGTGCTGATCGGATGTGGGGTGAAACGCATTGACGATGCGCTCGATGTAGCGACGGTCGTGCAGAAAGTGTTGACCGAAGCGTTTGCGGGCAATGTGCTGGGTCATGCGCGGGCGTATGCCGGTGTCATAGGCGTCTACGAAGTCTGCGGGGCCTGTGTCAGCTGTACCGCCAATTGCAGCGCCGCCAGCAGGCTGGATGGGTCCGCCTGGCCCGTGCCCGCCAACGCCAGGGCCGTGCCATGGTCGACGGAGGTGCGGATGAAGGGCAGGCCTAAGGTGACATTCACCGCGTGGGCAAAATCGTGGTGTTTGATCACCGGCAGCCCCTGGTCGTGGTACATGGCCAATACCGCATCCACTTTTGCCAGTTGCGCCGGCAGGAATGCGGTATCCGCCGGCACTGGACCGAGTACGCGCCGCCCTTGCGCCTGCAGTTGCGCGATCACCGGGCCGATCACATCGATCTCTTCATTCCCAAGATGTCCGCCTTCCCCGGCGTGCGGGTTGAGGCCGCACACAAGTATGGTTGGATCGGGGATAGCAAAGCGCGAGCGCAGGTCGTGGTGCAGCACCTCCAGGATGCGCAACAGATGGGGCCGGGTAATGTGGCGGCTGACCTGCGCCAGGGGCAGGTGTATGGTGGCGAGTGCCACACGCAGTCCCGGACAGGTCAATAACATGACCGGTTGCCCGGTGTTGCTGTGTTGCGCGAGAAACTCCGTGTGACCGGTGAAGGCGATACCGGCGTCGTTGATGATACCTTTATGCACCGGCCCGGTGACCAGGGCATCGAATTCCACATTCAGACACCCTGTTACCGCCCGTTCCAATGTTTTGAGCACGTAGCCTGCGTTGGCACGGTTCAGTTGCCCGACCACGGTGGTCTGGTTGGCGGCGACCGGCAACAGATAGGTGCGTGCCTGTTTGTCCGGGCGGCCGTTCCAGGTGGGCAGGTTGAAGGACAATCCAAGCAGTGCCGCGCGTTGCTGCAACAGCTGCGGATCGGCGATCAGGACAATATGACAATCATGCGGCTGGTCGATAAGACGCAGGCAGAGATCCGGCCCGATGCCCGCGGGCTCGCCCGGGGTGACGGCGATGATGGGAAGTTTAGCCATGCAGGAATAGCGCTGATTGATAGATCGTGCTGTGTAGGGTCGTCATTGCCCCGCCGTCATGGCGAGGCCGCGTTTTTCGCGGCCGCGGCCATCTCCGTAAACTGGCACCGCCTGTATATCGCCCCTACCTATGGAGCTGGCACGCGCAATACGGATGGCCGTCGCGCTATTCGAGGTTGATACGGTATTCAATATAGGCCTCATCGTGCAGCTGGCGGACCCATTGCGCATAACGCTCGTCGGTCTTGCGCTCATGGATCTGCTGGCGCGCATCGGCCTGGTCGTGTTCGTTGGTGACGTCGCGCTGGCGCCGCTCCAGAACCTGGATGAGATGCAGCCCAAAGGGGGTCTGAACAGGGGCGCTGATCTCGTTTGGTTTAAGCGCATTCATGGTCTTTTCGAATTCCGGCACAGTCTGTCCCGGGTTGACCCAGCCGAGGTCGCCGCCGTTGGAGGCGGAGCCGGGGTCCTCTGAGTTGGATTTGGCGAGCGCGGCGAAGTCATCGCCGTTCTGGATACGCTGGCGCAGTTTGTTCAGTCGTTGCCAGGCATCCTGCGAGGTCACGATGGCGTTGGTGCGCAGCAGTATGTGGCGCGCGTGGGTCTGTGTGATGGTCAGGGTTTTTTTGCCGCCGCGCTTGTCGTTCAGCTTGAGGATATGAAAACCGCTGGGGCTGCGCAGCACGTCGCTCACGTCGCCGGGCTGCATGGTTTTCAGCGCGTTCACGAACAGCGCAGGGAGCTGGCCGGTCTTTTTCCATCCAAGCTTGCCGCCCTCAAGGGCGTTTTCGCCCTGGGAGTTGGCGATGGCCGCCTGATCGAAGTCGCCACCCTGACGCAGGGTTTTTAGTACGCCCTCGGCGCGCTGGCGGGTTTGCTGGATGACGGCTGGCGTGGCGGATTCCGGCAGAGAGATAAGAATATGAGACAGTTCGTATTCGGTCCCGCCGTCGAGATTTTCGCTGTTCGCCAGAAAATTCTCCACTTCGGCGTCCGAGACTGTAATGCGGTTGCCGATCTCGCGCTCGATCAACTGTTGGATAAGTATCTGCCCGCGTATCTGTTCGCGGAATGCCGCCTGCGACACGCCGTCGTGCGCCAGGGTTTTATAGAGATCCGGCAGGCTCATGTGGTTTTGTTCGGCTATGTTTTGCAGTGCCGCATCCACCTTGTCATTACCGGCCTGGATGCCCATCTGCTGCGCCACCTGCAGCTGCAGGTGTTCCAGGATAATTCTTTCAAGAACCTGTTTTTTAAGAATGTTCCCTGGAGGCGCCTGGATTTTCTGCACGGCGATGCGTTTGCTGACTTCCTCCAGGCGTGCGTTGAGTTCGCTTTCCGTGACCACCTCGTCATTCACCACCGCGACGATGCGGTCGATGGGTTCCGCCGCCAGCACGGGTTGCCCATACGGGAGCAGGCACAGTGCCGATAGCAGCAACAGGCAGCCCCGAGTGGAAGATCGGCGCCGCGACAAAGGCCGTGTGTCTATGTGGAAGTTGGTATGCATGGTTTAGAAAGATAGAGTGTGGCCAGAGGGCAGAAGTTTCCCGCGCGTGGGTGATAAAACGACGGCTAGGATAGCATGGGACGGGGTTTTTTGCCTGTCCAGGGCGCCACCGGCACGCGCAGGTGACCGCCCATCCGGCGCTTATTCAAAGATGAATTTCCCCGCATTCAACGGGCTCTCCGGCCGTGGCCCGAGTTTCGCCAGGCCGCTCAACTCCAGTTCGAAAAGTATCGGGTTGTCGGTGGTGCCATCGGCCAATATCCGCTGGCCTTTGGTGATGCGGAAGGCCCAGCAGCAGTCGGTGTACTCGAATCCAGTATAAGACTGCAGGGTGCGTTTTTCCGGCAGGGCATAGTTCCAGCGGGACAACAGTGCCCAGCGCGCCGACAGCGGCCATTGGATCGAGACATCCGCCTGTTCCTGGATGGTTTTGTTATAGCGGTAGCCGATGTTGATGATTTTATTCCTGGCCGGGTGATATTGGAGCAGGATATTGCTTCTTTCCGTCGCATATTGCTTGCTATCCCATTGCAGCCCGCCGCGAACATACCAGTACTGACCCAGGCGCGCCTGAATTTCCGCCACCATGTTCGAGGTAGTCTGCACGGGGGTGCTGGTAGGCAGGACCACCTGCGGGTTCTGAAAGTAGAACGTCTGTCCCAGGCTGAAACGTACCTGTTCGATTCCGCTCGGTGCATTGAAGAAGCGGGTAGTGACGGCGACGGTCGCCTGGTCGGCGTCACCCACGCGATCGGCGCCGACGAAACGGTTTTCCCGGAACAGATTGTAGAAACTGAAATCAGGAATGCCGGTGTCAAAGATCGGCAGGCCGTCCTGGTTTACGTAAGGAATATGCAAATAAAACAGGCGTGGCTCCAGGGTCTGGATGTAATCATGACTTTTCCATGCCCCCTCACGCTCAAACAGCAGGCCGCTGTCCAGGCTGTAGATCGGTAGCCGGCGTTCTGGCGCGTCGTTCTGGGTCTGCTGGCCGGTGCCGGTCAAGTTGTAGGCGGTATAGCGGTAGCCGGCCTTGGGGGTAACAAAGGCATAGGCATTTCGCAGTGGCAGACTAACGGACGGATTGATGTCCAGGCGTTGACCGGTAAGGCCGGCGTTACGGTCGAAATTGACCCATTCACTGCTCAACCCATAACGTAAGCGGTTGGCGCCCGTCGGTACGTCCGCCGCGAGGGTGAGTTGCGGCAGTAGAGAATAGGGCCGGTCGATGATCGCGATGCTTTTGTCCACCGTCTGGAAACTTGAGGTGCGCGCCGCGAAGTGCCAGACGTTGTCGTTGTAGGCAATTTGTCCGGTGTGTGGAAGGTAGGTGGCGCTGGTGGTGGCGACGCTGTCGCCGAGGTCCACCAGGTAGTTTTTGTCCGAGACCCACTGCATATCGACGTTACCGCTCCAGTTACCTGAGAAGGTTTGGGTGTGACTATATTTTGCCGCCGCGCGGTAGGTGTTGGTGACCGCATCACTCGGCAGGTATTCCAGGTCGACATTGCCGCTGTAACCCTTGCCCAGGTAGCGGAATTCATTCTGCAATTGCAAGCCGCGCCGGTTCATGTAGCGCGGCGTCAGGGTGTCGTCATAGTTCGGCGCCAGGTTGATGTAATACGGCACAGCCAGGAAGAATCCGCGTTTGTCGGAATGTCCAAAATTCGGCACCAATACGCCGGTTTTGCGCTCCTCTCCCAAGGGAAAGCTGAAATAGGGTGTATAGAAGATCGGCACATGCATGAATCGGACGGTGACGTTTCTCGCTGTGCCAACCTTATTTTCCCGGTCCAGTTTCAGGCGTTTGCCGCGCAACACCCAGTCGTCCTGTCCCGGCGGGCAGGTGGTGTACTGCATATCATCCATGATCAGCTCGGAGCCCTTGTCGAAACTGATGCGTTTCGCGTCGCCGCGTCCCGCACCATCGGCCAGGGCGAACAGCGATCGCCCGGCGTACCCGCTGTCGCTGTTTAATTCGTAATGCAGTTGCGGGGCATAGAGCGTGTCGCCCACCTCGTTGGCAAAGCTGATATTGCCGGCACCATCGATGCGGTTTTCTTTCTGATCGTAGGTGATTTCGTCGGCATAGATGTTCACGGGACCCCGGCGGACCTCCACATTGCCGCTGAATACGCTGACTCCCTTGATGATGGAGGTGACCCGGTTCGCGTTGATGTGTATTAAGTGATCATCGTTGGGGAGGGCCGCAGCCGGTTTCTGTCTTTGCAGTAGTGAATGCAGCTTTCTCGAAGACTGGGTGGGTGGACAGCTGCCGCCGGTTTCCTCCGCATACACCAAGCCAGGACTCGCCAGGACGACGAATAACAGGCAAGTCAGGCGCGGCAACATGGGAGTTTGGGGGCTGGGCATGGGGTTGGCTTTTTGTCTGGGGCATAAAATCGCATAGAATCATTGGCCCATCAAGCAAGATTGCTGTCGGATTGCCGATACAGGTGCCGATGTGATCAAAGATAAGGTAAGGCGAATTGGACAGTAGGCTCGAAGCGCTCAAAGACTGGGTCGGAACCGTTCTGGCGTCCGCTGAATACGAAATCAGGCCAGCCTCGGCGGACGCGAGTTTCCGCCGCTATTTTCGCGTGTTCGCCGGTGGCGAGACGCATATCGTCATGGATGCGCCGCCCGATAAAGAGGATATGCGGCCGTTTATCCAAATCGCCGAGCGTTTGTATGCGCTGGGCTTGAACGTGCCTCTGGTGCTGCAACAGGACCTGCAGCGTGGCTTCCTGCTGTTGAGCGATCTCGGGCAACGGCTTTATCTGTCGCAACTGACCGATGCAACGGTGGAGCGTCTGTACGGTGATGCCCTGGGTGCATTAGTGGTGTTACAGGCGGGCATTTTTACCGATGCGACGACGCTGCCGGAATACGACAAAGCCATGCTGTTACGCGAAATGGACCTGTTTCGCGAGTGGTACCTCGGACGGCACCTGGGGGTGACGCTCTCGTCAGCGCAACAGGCCGTCTTGGATCACGCCTATGCGACGCTTTGCCAGTCGGCGCTGGAGCAACCGCAGGTGTGGGTCCATCGCGACTATCACTCGCGCAATCTGATGCAGACGCAGGTGAATAATCCCGGGATATTGGACTTTCAGGACGCGGTACGCGGGCCGGTGACTTACGACCTGGTCTCGCTGCTGCGCGATTGCTACATCGCCTGGCCACGCGCACGGGTGGAGGACTGGGCCTTGGGTTATCAGGCCCTGGCGCTGCAATCGGGTCTCCCGGTTTGTGCGGATGAAGCGTTATTTCTGCGCTGGTTCGATCTTATGGGTGTCCAACGGCATCTTAAGGCCACGGGGATATTCGCCCGCCTCAACCATCGCGATGGCAAGCCTGGGTATCTCGGCGATATCCCGCGCACCTTGGGTTATGTGCTCGACGTAGCAGGACGTTACGCCGATCTGCAACCCCTGGCACGTGTGCTGCGCGATCTGCGCGTGCCGGGGACAGACGCGTGAAGGCCATGATACTCGCTGCGGGCCGCGGCGAGCGCATGCGCCCGTTGACGAATAGGCAACCCAAGCCGTTGCTGCAGGTGGGCGACAAGAGTTTGATCGAACGTCTCATCGGCGCCCTGGTTCATGCCGGCATGCAGGACATCATCATCAACCATGCCCACCTTGGGCAACAGATCGTCGAGGCCTTGGGTGATGGCCAGCGTTATGGCGCGCGTATCGTTTATTCCCACGAAAGCCAGGGTGGATTAGAGACCGGCGGGGGCATTTTTTACGCCATGCACCTCCTGGACGATCCCTTCCTGGTGGTGAACGGCGATATTCTCACGGATTTTCCCTTTGAGCGCCTGCCCCCCACCCTTTTGGGGCTGGCGCATCTGGTGCTGGTGGATAATCCTTCTCACCATCCACAAGGGGATTTTGCCCTGGTGGGCCAACGTCTTCAGGTAGAGGGCCCTGCGCCGCTGACCTTTAGTGGTATTGGTGTCTATTCTAAGGCGCTGTTCAAGGGTTGTGTCCCGGGCAAATTCCCCTTAGCGCCCTTGTTGCGTACCGCCATGGCGCGGGGTGAAGTGACGGGTGAGCATTATGCGGGAGATTGGTGGGACATCGGCACGCCAGAACGCCTGGAGCTGCTCGACCGATATTACCGGGATAGGCTCAAGTGAATGGACAACATTTCATCAACGGATGTTGCTTGTTTCCGTCTTTCAGTGTGGCGGTGAGGGTGCCAGGGTGTTGCGGGGAAATGACGTCATACGATTGTCCCGGGTAAGGACAATCGTATGCGCCTAAAAAGAAGCGGTGCTTACTTCTTTTTCTTGGCAGTCTTTTTCTTTGCAGCCTTCTTTACGGTCTTCTTTGCAGCCTTCTTTACAGCCTTCTTCGCACGTTTCTTTGCAGCC